>DASXWZ010000184.1:0-5892 GCA_036503375.1 Rhodanobacteraceae bacterium
AAGCGATCGAGCCGATCGAACACCGGGCCGATCAGACGCGCGCGCCGCTGTCGCTGGTGCAACAGCGCATGTGGTTGCTCGAGGAAATGAATCCCGGGCGCGTCAACTACAACACGCCGTCGGCCCACCGCTTGCGCGGGCATCTCGATGAATCCGCGTTCGAGCGCGCCTTCCGGGAAATGGTGCGGCGCCAATCGGCGATGCGCACGAAAATCGTCCGCGAAAACGGCGAGCCGGTGCAGGTGGTCGAACCGGAAATCGAAATCGGGTTGTTTCCGGCCGAGGATCTTTCAACGCTGCCGGACCCGGAACGCGAAGCCGAATTGATGCGCCGCCTCCAGCGGTTGACCGATACGCCTTTCGATCTGTCGCGTGCGCCCTTGTTCCGCGTCCGCATGTTCCGCATGGCACCGGAAGAACACGTGCTGTTCTTCATGCCGCATCACATCATCTGGGACGGTTGGTCGTTCGATCTGGTGTACGGAGAGCTCTCGGAACTCTACCGCGCGTACAAGAACGGCACGCAGCCGAAGCTGCCGGCGTTGCCGGTGAGCTACGGGGATTTCGCGGTCTGGCACACGCGCTGGCTGGAGGGACCGCAGCTCCAGTCGCAGCTCGCCTTCTGGCGCGACAAGCTGGCCGGGGTCGACGAGCCGCAGAATCTTCCCACAGACAAGCCGCGCAAGGCGGGCATGTCCGGAGAGGGTCGCACCGAATGGATCACCGTTTCCGCAGAGCAGACGGACGCCATGCGCCGGATCGCACGGGAAGCCGATGCGACATTGAACATGGCGCTGCTCGCGCTGTACTACGTGCTGCTGTTCGAGACGATGGGAGAGCGCAACCTCGTCATCGGTACGCCGGTGCGCGGGCGCAACCAGATCGAAATCGAATCGGTGATGGGATGCTTCAACAATCTCGTGCCGCTTTACCTGAAAGTCGAGCCGGATCTCTCGTTCGGGGTTCTGGTGCGCCAGGTGAAACGCATCGTGGTCGAGAGTTTCGAACACCCGGACGTACCGCTCGAATATCTGCAGACGGAACTGAAGGCCCGCCATGGCGGCAACGCGTTGCTGTACCAGGCGCTGTTCTCGTTCCAGGATGCGCGTCAGCGCATCAGGGACTGGGGCGGCCTCGGCCATGAACAGATTCTCCTGTTCCAGAGCGGCGCAAACGAGGACCTCGGTTTGTGGTTCCTGGAAAACAACGCCGGCATGATCGGCGGCGTGACGTTCAATGCGGACGTATTCCGGCCCGACACGGCGCGCATGTTGCGCGAGCGCTATCTGGAACTGCTGACGCGGGCGATCGACGATCCCGATCAGACCATTTCTGCATTGAGCCGAATCAGCGAATCCGATCTCCAGCAATCGAAGCAATGGAACAAGCACGACGACGCCGGCCTTGCGCCGGCTCGCATCGAAAAATTGTTCGCAGCGCGCGCGGTGCGCGCGCCCGATGCCGTTGCCGTGCGCTCGGCCAACAAGGAATTCACCTGCGCCGAAGTCGAGCGTCAGGCCAGCCGGATCGCCGCATGTTTGCGCCAGCGCGCTGTCGGCGAAAACGGCATTGTTGGCCTGGCCGCAGAGCAGGGCATCGACAGGGCAGCAGGCATGCTGGGCATCTGGAAGGCCGGCGCTGTTTGCCTTTCGCTCGATCCGGCCGATCCAGCGGCGCGCCTGAAGTCGATCGTCGTCGAAGCAAACGTGGCGGTAATCATCGGCAACTCGAAACTGGAAACTGCACTCGATTGGCCGCGCTCCCGGGCAATCTGGCTGGACGTCGATCAGGCCGAGATCGCTTCGGCGAATGATTCCAGCGACCCGCCCAATGCCACATTCGACGATCCGGCGGTCCTGATCTATCCGCCGGGGGCCTCGGGGATCGAACAGGCGCGTGTATTTTCGCATCGCGAGATCGGCCGGAATGCCGAGGCTCTTCGCCAGGTTCTCGGCTTGGGCAACGAAGCCAGGGTGTTGGGAACTTCGGCACCCCAGACCGCCATGTCGGTGATCGAGTGCATCCTGCCGCTTGTCGGTGGCGGTTTGATCGTCGCGGCCGCCGCGGATGAGATGTCGAACGGCACCACACTGGTCCAGCGCATCAACGCGGGCAAGCCGGATGTCGTGTTCGCCGCGATCGACATATGGAAGAAAATGCTGGCGGTCGATGTGTCCGGGCTGCGCCGATTGAAGGCGGTCTGCTTCGGCGGAACACCCAAGCTCCGGCTCGTCGAAAAAATCCTGGCTCGCCATGGCGAGTTGTGGAATGCCTTGTCGCCCGATGGCGGCGCGATCGCTAGCTGCGGACGCATCGAATCGTCCGGGGCAATCGCCGATGTCGGCCGGCCGCTGGCGGGCAATGTCGTTTCGATAGTCAATGAAGCCGGGCAATTGCAACCGATCGGCGCGATCGGTGAAATATGCGTCGAGGGCGATTGCGCCGGGCGGAACGCGGACTCGCCCGATGCCGAAGCCGCGGAGCGGCTGCCGTCGCGTACGGGATACCGCGGTCGCTGGCTCGCCGATGGGCGGATCGAAGAGCTCGGACGGATGGATCGACGCCGTCGCCTCAATGGCCGCGTGGTCGATCCTGCCGTCATCGAGCGCGAGCTGCGCAAACATCCGGACGTGGAAAACGCCGTCGTCGCCGCGGAAGAAGATGCCGATGGCGCGGTCGCCCTGATTGCTTACGCGGTCAGGAAAACAGACACGTTGCCGGATGCGACGGCGTTGCAGCGCGCGCTGAAAACGAGCCTGCCTGCCGGCGCGAATCCCCGCAGCATTGTCGTGATCGACGGGCTGCCACTCCTGCCGAACGGCAAGGTCGATCACAACGCGCTGTCGAGGCTCGCTACGTCGCCGTCGGCGATGCAAATGGACGAACCGGATGATGGCGCGGTCCGGCAAAACCTCGGCGCGCTGGAGCGTGCGCTGATGGAAATCTGGCGGGATCTGCTGCGGGTGCACGAGATCGGCATCCACGACGATTTCTTCGACCTCGGCGGCGACTCGTTGCTGGCGGTGCGCATGTTCCAGCGCGCGCAGAAGCTCACCGGCATCAATCTGCCGCTGGCGACCTTGCTTACCGCGCCGACCATCGCGCGCCAAGCCGCGGCGTACCGCGCCGCGGGCGCGAAGGAACCGGAGGTCTCCACGCCGGCCGGCTCATCGGCCGAACCCGGCCGCGACCCATGGACGCCACTGGTCTCGATCCAGCCGCGAGGATCGAAATCGCCCCTGTTCTGCGTCCACGCGGTCGGCGGAAACGTGTTGAATTATGTTCCGCTGGCCAAGGCGCTCGATGAAGATCGCCCCTTCTACGGGATCCAGGCAATCGGGCTTGACGGGCTCACGCCTCCGATCGATTCGCTGGTGGCGATGGCCACCCGTTATGTCGCCGAAGTCAGGAAGATCAGGCCGCATGGGCCGTATTTGCTGGCCGGCGGATCGATGGGCGGCATGATCGCCTACGAAATGGCGCAGCAGTTGCGCGCTGCCGGAGAAAATATCGCGCTGCTTGCG
This sequence comes from Rhodanobacteraceae bacterium, assembly GCA_036503375.1. Classification (GTDB taxonomy): domain Bacteria; phylum Pseudomonadota; class Gammaproteobacteria; order Xanthomonadales; family Rhodanobacteraceae; genus 66-474. The sequence continues at coordinate 3,525 of DASXWZ010000184.1, forward strand.
TTGTTCGATACCTATGGGCCCGCAAACCGGAAACTCGAAATCAAGCAGAACGATCCGCTGGGCTTCATGGGCAGGCGCTGGCGTGCACGTCTGCATCGGGCGAGCGGGCTGGACATGCGCGGCAAGATCGCGATGGTCGCGAAAGCTGTGGGATGGCGGTTGCGGCGACCCGGGGAGATCCTCCGCATCCGGTGGGCGCGCATGCGTGGCGCGGCGCTGCCGCACGAGCTCCGTTACCGCGAGGTGGAACGCGTGCACGAGCAAGCTTACATGGCTTACAAGCCGGAGCCGTACGACGACGTGATCGTGCTGTTCCGCGCGACGAAACAATGCGAAGGAGCGAGCAGAGCCCTGGGGTGGGAGGGCGTGGCGACCGGTCCGATCGAGATCATCGACCTGCCCGGCGGCCATGATTCGTTGATCGAGCAGCCGCTGCTGGTCGAGAACCTTCGAAAGGTGCTGGAGCGGGCGCAGGCTGCCACGCCCGGCTGAAGAGATACGTTGCGCGTGCCGGGAAGCCTGCACTGAGCGAACAAACGCCACGCGCTACACACGGCCCGCGGCTCAGCGTGATCATTCCTACCTGGAATCGCGCTGCGATGACATTGCGCGCGCTGCGTTCGGTGCTCGACCAGCCGGAAGCGAACCATCTCGAAGTGATCGTGGTCATCGACGGTTCTACCGATGACACCGAGGCGATACTGCGCGCGAATCATGGCGGCGATCCGCGCGTTACCGTCATCGCCATTCCTCATTGTGGTGTGAGCGCAGCCCGCAACGCGGGATTCTCGAGGTCCTGCGGCGAGCTGATCTGCTTCCTCGATTCCGACGACTACTGGCTGCCGGGCGCGATTGCCATCGTGGAAGCCGTGTATGCGAGACATCCGGAACTGGTGTTCGTCAGTCTGGACGGCCGTACGTTGCCTACACCGGAAGCACCGGCACTCCCGCGGGTGATGCGCACCAACGGTCCGGGCTGGTCACACGCGGCCTTCGCGAAGGCGCCGCTGGTCACCGAAGACATCGATGCGGATTTCGAGGATCGTACTGTGCGCGCGCTGCACGGGGATTTCTTCCCGGCGATCATTCGTGGCGACATGTTCCAGGTCGATGGGCTGTTCATGCGTCGGGAAGCCGTGTTGCGTGCCGGACCTTTCAATGAGCGTCTCGACTATCTCGAGGACTGGGAATTCTTCGCCCGCCTTTGCCTGCAAGGCCAGGGCGCGTATGTCGACCACGCGGGATTCTGTCGCGACGTGGGCCGCCCCGACGAACTCACCTATCACCGCGCGGATACGCTGGTGCCGCTGCGGCATCTTTTCATTCTGCGCTCGCTGCCCCGGCGGTTTCCCGAGGGCACGGCCGACTATGTGGAATGCCTGCATGGCGCGATGACGGATGCGTATTACCAGATGGGTGCAGCGCTCTCGTCAAGCAGACACCGGTGCTGGGCCCGCCGCTATCTCTGCCGCTGCCTGAAAAGACACTACAAGATCGGCCGCAGCCTGGTGCGTCTTGCGCAATCGCTGCTTCCGCACTGAAGCGGTCGCGACGCATCACATCCAGTGCGAGAGGTCGCGTCCGATCAGCCCAGCCAGGCGTTCGATGTCGGGCCGACAGCGTGCGCGGAGTTCCGCATCACGGGGATCGGGCGGCTTCGGCTTGCCCTGGTGCAGCCGCCGCACCGCGAGCACCAGTCGGCGCCGGACGTCATAGGGAAAGATCCAGTCCGAAACCTGCCGGATTCCGGGCCGTGAGTGGACGGCGTTGAGGAAACGCTCCAGCCCGCCTTTGATCGGGGGTTCGTTGTACACCCGGAATTCCGGCACAAACGATGGATCTACATCGAGGAACTCCAGTATCCCGCGATAGGTTTTCACCGGTTCCGTTGCGAGATCCTCCAGCAGCACCACGTGCACGGAATCGCGCCCGAACGTGCGCAGATAGCGCTCGACTTGTCCGGCGAACTGGGCGACGCCGAAATAGTCCTGCCACCCGGGGATGCCGCGGGGCGCCAGCCGCAAGCCCCTTCGGCGATCGTCGCTTGCTGCGACCGCCTCATGAAAATCCGTGATGTTTTCGGACGGATTCAACAGGCAGTCCGCATGCCAGGAATGCATCTGTTGAACGGGATCCCTGAGCGTGATCAGTATGCGGGCATCAGGACAGAACTCCTTGATGCGGCCGGCGGCCTCCTTAGAATAAAGATAGAAGGCCGAGGCATCGCCCCGCCATTTGTATCTTTCGGCGCCGGCGTACATCGCGAGATAAACCTGTTCGTCCTTGATGGATTTTTCCGCGGGAAGATCGAGGTCGACGCAGAAGTACGCAGGCTCCTTTGCGTGCCAGTAGACGCTCTCTTCTTCGC
>DASXWZ010000185.1:0-6008 GCA_036503375.1 Rhodanobacteraceae bacterium
GACCGCACTGATCGATCCGATCGCCAGGCAATGATCGCCGCCGAGCAGGATGGGCAGCCTTTCCTGCGCGAGCTCGTCGCGCACCGCGTCCATCACCGCGCGATTCCAGGCGACCACTTCGGGCAGGTGCCGATAACCGTCGCGCGGTGGTTGCCAGGGGTTCATCGGGCCGGAGAGGTTTCCGCGATCCGCAACGTCCAGGCCGCGACCGCGCAGCGCCTGCGGCAGGCCGGCCACGCGCAGTGCTTCGGGTCCCATCGCGGCGCCGCGATCTGCAGCGCCGATGTCCGTGGGTGCGCCGATCAGGGAAACACGTGCGATTGCAGGCATGGCTCGACCCGGGTTTGCGGAACAAACCCCCGAGGATACCGGCGTTCCGATCGCGATGGTTAGGGCAACGAGGACTTGGGCCGACTCGCCGCGATCGCCGCATCCAGCAAGTTCAGCAATCGCGAAACGGGTGGGCGCAGGCGCGCCAGTTCTCGGCATGGGGGCTTGACGGAAAGCAGGCGATCGACTTCTTGCGCGGCTTCGCCGATGGCTTCCAGCCCGTAGCACGGCGCCGAGCCGGACAGGCGGTGCGCGAGCGAATGCAACTCCGGCCACGCCGGCGAGGCGGCATCCCGCATCGATGCGGCCCACAGTGAAGCGACCGCTTTACGCCGTTGCGGCAGTTCGGACAGATACTGCGATTGCAACAGGCGATAGCGCGCGTCGAATTCCGCTTGCGCGAGATCGTCCCCCACGACCTGCCCCCTGCAGATACCTTGTTCCGGTCCTGCATGATACGGGCCTGCCGCGCGGTTTCCGTGCACTGGTTCCGGCGTTGCGCGACGGAAATGCGACGTGCGCCACCATCGGGCGTCTCATACAATGGCCGACCGTGCCGGCATAGCTCAGTCGGTAGAGCAACCGCCTTGTAAGCGGTAGGTCCCCAGTTCGAATCCGGGTGCCGGCACCATTCTATATAACCAAACACTCACTCGTGTGTTTCTCTGAGCCCTGTGAGTAACGCTGGCGGCGTCAAGTTCTGACAGTACCTAACGCAATCTGGATATCCCAATGATGGCGGACGCACCGCAGACAATGTCGAGTGCACCGCTGACAAGCAAACCAGCGAAAGCGCATTTCATTTGGAGGAATACATCACCGCAAGATTGTCGAGACTGACTGGGCAGGCTCCCGAGGGACTGGGGCGAAGTTTCGGCGATTTCACTTTTTGAACATGCGCGCGGTTACCATCGAAGCATGTACCGACGGTACCCCTGCAAAGTCGATCGCGAAAGAGTTATCACTCTGGATTTGCTCGCCGATCCGTTTGCATACACGAGCCCATTGCCGAAACTGCGTGTAGAAGGCGACTGGATCTACTACGGCACCATCACTCGCAACGGCGTGATCAGCGCACTCGCATGGAAGGCGGGAAGTTTCGGTTTCAGCAGCGCAACGGGAATCGTCGAGTGCGGCATGTGGGACCGCATGAAGATTCGCGACATCCTGGAATTCCACAACTCGCCCGGTCTGGAAGGCAGGCCGACATTCAACCTGCAAGAGCGTTGGCCGATCGGTTGCGGACTGAATCCGTACCGAGTCGACGACTTCGGCAAGACGCGATGACTGCCTGGGCGTTTGCGGAACCTTTGTTGCGATACCTTGCGCCGAACGTGATAGGGTGCGACACCGTATCTCTGGTTTCCCTCATGAAACTACCTTCTCTTGATGGCATAAGACGCTACCCACCCCACGGGTATTTTTTATCTGATTTCTGCAAGATCCCGTTTTCCGAAGCCTGCACATGTGCCCGGCAATGTCCGCAGCAATGCGATGGGATGTGCGGCTGTCAAGCGTGCAGTGCCCGCTGGGCCATGTGGTCATATGCTGGCGCCGTCTATTAGCAAACTTAACGGCCTCGGCCACTCGCTGCGCTCGGCTCCGCAAGTGCTCACGCAGCCGGCACCACGTTGTTCCTCTTGTCCGCCTTGCGCAAGCTGGTCGGCCGGCAGTCAGACGGAGCCTCACATCGGCTTGGGCTCTGTCAGAAATGCCGCGCCATGATCGCGCAGAACATCTTTCGCGGCTTCCGCGAGGTTTGCGGTGCTGTCCGCATAAGTTATGAGCCCACTAAGCAGAACATACTGAATGTCGTCAAACATTTGACCGGCGTTGGGCTCGTGAGGCCATGCGCCAACGCTCGATAGCTGTGCGTTTAAATTGAGAATCGCGGCGCATGCGTCCGCAACGACTTTCCCATCCCTGGCTCCGAAGCAACTCAGCTCGGCAAGAAATCGGTCGATCATCGTCGTGCGCCGGAGGAGAATCGACGGAATTAATTCGATCAATTCGCTTGATCTGCGCTGCAACCTGCCTTCGATCTCTTGCGCGATGATGGTCGCATTGACGCGCGCAAATTCGATCTCTTCGGCGATGGCTCCCGCGATCACGCGAGCTTCGCTTTTCTTAGCCCAGTGCTCGCTATACACGGGAATAAAAGCGACACAGATCGCGACAATTCCGACAAAAAAACTGCCGATAGCCGCCGCCCATTCCGCCAAATGGGATTCAATCACCAGCATGTTTCATTGAACTCATCCCCAAGTATACCGGCGGTTTGATGCACCCAACCCCAACGTAGTCGCGGCTGTCCTCGGGAAGCACGACCACCGCGGTGACGGTCGCACGCTGCCGTGCTCCATCATTTGCGGAGCGCCGGCATCGCCCTCAAAAGCAGTCTACCGTCTTCGCCTGCAGATCTGCGCGACCCGGCAGCCACGTGCGCCAGTCGAAACCCGCCACGTTCGGCAGTGCAAAATCCACCCAGTACACCGGCAGCGTTTCCACGCGCTCGCTCAATTGCGCGTTGAAACCCGACGCAGCGATGCTGGCGCGTCGCCGCTCGGCGTTGCCGCGGTCATGGAAGAGCCCGAGCGAAATCGTGTTCTGCTGGTCGCCGGCGGTGACCACGTAGTAGTCGCGCACGTTCTTCGCGGAAAGATCGCGCGCCGTCGCCAAAGCATCGTCGCGCGTCGGCAGCGCCGGCAGGTACACCCAGAAACCGCGCGACTGGTGCGCCTGCTCCTCGCGATACTGGATGCGCGGCACGTGCGGCGAGAGCGTCTGCATCGCCGCGCGCATGTCGACCTGCGTCGGGAACGGTCCGATGCTCTGGCAACGGTCCTCGGCCCGCGCGGCACGCGATTCGACGGGCGACTGCGGAGTCGCTTCCTGCCGGGGCACCCCCGGACGTTCGGACAGCAGTTTCAATTCCGGCACGCCACGATCGGTGGCGGGCGGCGACGGCGCTGCTGGCGCATGGCCGAAGACCAGCCACGCGGCCACGCCGATATTGAAAGCCACCAGCAGCAGGAACAGCAATCGGTAGAACATTCGGAAGACGAAGGAAAGGCAGACGGGAGACGAGGGTAGCAACAACCCGGCTACTCGGGAGGCGCCCCCGACTGCGAACCGGTTCCCGCGTTCTCATGCGTCGCCCACAACGCCTGGCCGCGCAGCACCGCGTCATCCAGCAACCGCACGCACGCGGCGGGTTCGCCTTCCAGCGATTCGCGCAGCGCCGCGGCGCCGCCGCCGTGCAGATACAACGGCGGACCGTTCGAATCACGATGCCGTGCGTGATACCACTGCACCAGCGTCGCAGCCGCGCGTGCGCAACCTTGCCGCAGGGCGCGCGCGGAGTCGTCCGTTTCATCCGGGGCGAATGCCTCGGGGTTGGCTCGATCGATCGCCGTTGCAACGCGCAACGCCCGCAACATCAGTTCAGGCGAGGGCGCAATCAATCCTTCCTGCTGCATGCCGTTCTCGTCCAGCGCATCCAGCGTCAGCGCGGTGCCGCAGCCGATCACGACTACGCTTGCGTCATCCGCGGCGGCACGCGCTGCGGCCATCGCCAGAAAGCGATCGATGCCCAGCCGTTCCGGAACGCGATAAGTGTTGGTGATTCCGCAACCCTGCCGTGGCGAGCGCAACCATTGCTGGTGCGCGTGGGGCCATGCCTGCAAGGCCGCGAGCAGACGGTCGGCTCGCGAAGCGGCAGCGACCGAGGCGATCAGCACGCGATCTGCCGACGGCCATCGCTGCAAGTGCGCACCCAACGCGCGGTCGAACCCGGCTGTTTCCCACGATAACGCAACCGGCTGCGCAAGATCTCCCCCATCCAGCCATGCACCCTTCAGGCGCGAATTGCCGAGGTCGAACAACCAGGTGGCCGCGCGCGCGCTCATGCGGGACGGACGGAAACCTCGGCGCTGTCCAGAGTGCGCACGCCGTTGCGGGTGCGCACGCGCAATGCGCCACGCGCGTCCACGCCCGCTCCGGTACCTTCGAACGCACCGCGCGGATCGTCGACATGCAAGTCGCACCCGAACAATGCATCGTGCCGGGCGTATTCGTCCGCGAACGCTGCGAATCCGCGCTCGGCGAAAGCATCGAGTGCTTCGCACAACTGCTCGATCAGCCGCGCCGCCAACGCGTTGCGTCTCGGCGGCGCGCCACCGCACAGCGTTTCCAGATCGGTAACCGGTCGTCCGATCGCCGCGCGCGCCGCCACCGGAACGTGCACGTTCAAGCCGATCCCGATCACCGCCTGGCAGGGTCCCAGGAATTCGCCGCCCAGCTCGATCAGGATGCCGGCGAGCTTCGCGTCCCCGATCACCAGGTCATTGGGCCACTTCAGCCGCACGCCGTGCACATTCGAATCCTGCAGTGCGCGCAACGTGGCCACGCCCACTGCCAGCGACAACCCGGAAAGCGCCGCGTAGCCGCACGCGAACTTTTTCAGGCAGGAGAAATACAGGTTGCCGGCCGGAGGTGACTGCCACGCCCGGCCGCGGCGGCCCCGTCCCGAGGTTTGCGTTTCCGCGAAGGTGAAACTGCAATCTCGCAACTGCGCGGCGCGGCGCGCCAGTTCGCCGGAGGTCGAATCCAGTTTCCAGTGCGTTTCCACCATGCCGATACGCTTGCGGATCATCGCGGAAAGCGCACGGCGGATCGCCGACGCATCCAGCGGCTCGAATGCGCGCGCCAGACGATAGCCGCGTCCGGCGCAGGCATCGATGGTCACGCCGGCGTCGCGCAACGCCTCGATCTGCTTCCACACGGCCGCCCGCGACACGCTCAGGCGCCCGGCCAGTTCGGCGCCGGAAACCGGCGATCTCGCCGACAACAAAGCGAGCAGCGCGGGCGCGGAATTCATTTGCAGGAAATCGTGAGGTCCATCGGGTCACGCTGGCAGGCACGCTCGGTTTCTGTCAAGATGCGCCGCTGCGGTATGCTCGACGCGGGGCTGCCTCATGAAACGTCCGATCTCGCTCCTGACGATGTTGTGCGCGGCCGGTTTGCCGTTGAGCGCCGCTGCGTTCGACTACGGTCCCGGACAACGCCTGATAGCCGTTGAAGCACACGCGCCTTCCCTGCCGGACGCGCGTGGAGACAGCGATCCTTTCGAGGACGTGGCTGCGCATCGCGGCCATGCGGTGGACGACGACGCAACGGCGACACCCAATCCGGAATCCGGGAAACACGCTGCAGCCCGGCCGCACACGGCGCGGCGCACCGCCACGCCGCCTCCCGCCACGCCCGGTCCGGGCGCCGGCTCGCCGCAACATCCACCGGGGACGCTGTCATGGCAATCGCTGTTGCCCGGTTCGATTCAATAGTCCGTCGACGCAAGTTTGAACCTCGGGCTCCGCACGGACCTCCGGTTGCTCCCACAACCCCCAGCGCTGCCGCTGCGCGGCAATGATCGCCCTTTCACCAGGGAACAGCGATCCGGAACATCAAAGCGCGGTGAAGCGCAAGCGGAAACACGTACCACCCAGTTCGGCCGAGGGTTCGACCTGTAGTTCGCCGCGATAGGCGCGCAACAGCTCTTCCACCACCGCGAGGCCGATGCCGTGCCCTGGCACACGTTCGTCGCCACGCACGCCGCGTTGCAGCAGCTTTTCCACGCGTTCTGGCGGAATGCCGGGGCCGTCGTCCTGAACGGTGATCTC
>DASXWZ010000186.1:0-4285 GCA_036503375.1 Rhodanobacteraceae bacterium
TGACGCCGCTGCCGACGCCGGAAGACAAACAGCCGGCGCCATCGTCCGTGTACGCCTTGTCGAAGCTGGATCAGGAGAAGCTCTCGCTGATCATCGGCCACGCATACGGCATCCCCGTCGTGGCGCTGCGCTTCTTCAACATCTACGGCACGCGCCAGGCGCTGTCGAACCCTTACACCGGCGTGCTGGCGATCTTCGCCGCGCGCTATCTCAATCGTCGCGCGCCGATGATCTTCGAGGACGGGTTGCAGCGGCGCGACTTCGTCAACGTGCGCGACGTGGCGCGCGCCTGCCGCCTCGCCCTGCAGACCGATTCGATCGGCGGCAGCGTGATCAACATCGGCAGCGGCCGTTCGATCTCGATCCTCGGCGTGGCCGCGGCGATGGCGCAGGCGCTGGACATCGAGGACCTTCCGCCGCAGGTCACGCGCAGGGTGCGCGTGGGCGACATCCGGCACTGTTTCGCGGACATCGCGCGCGCCCATCGCCTGCTCGGCTACACGCCGAAGGTTTCGCTGACCGACGGCCTGCGCGAACTGGTGGACTGGATGACCGGCGAGCGCGCGTTCGATCGCGTCGATGCGGCCAGCGAGGAACTCGCCAAGCGGGGATTGCGGCTGTGAGCGCCGGTTCGGACGGCCATGCGCTGATCACCGGCGGCGCGGGTTTCGTCGGCAGCAATCTCGCCGCGCGTTTGCTGGCGGAAGGTCGCACGATCACGATCTACGACAACCTTTCGCGCCCCGGTTCGGAAACGAACCTGCGCTGGCTGCGCGCGCAGTTCGGCGAAAAATTGCGCGTGCGCATCGGCGACACCCGCGACGTGCCCGCGCTGCGCGAAGCGGTCGGCGGTGCGTCGCAGGTGTTCCATTTCGCCGCGCAGGTCGCGGTCACTTCCATCCTGCTCGATCCGCTGCTCGATTTCGACATCAACCTGCGCGGCACGCTGAACCTGCTGGAGGCGATCCGTCACGCGCGGCACCGGCCGTCGCTGGTGTTCACCTCCACCAACAAGGTGTACGGCGCATTGTCCGACGTGTCGCTCGAACACGTCGGCGTGCGTTACCGGCCGGTCGATGCACACGTGCGCGCGCACGGCATTCCCGAAAGCCGTCTGCTGGATTTTCACAGTCCTTACGGCTGCTCGAAAGGCGGCGCCGACCAATACGTGCTGGACTACGCGCGCAGCTACGGCGTTCCGGCCGTGGTGCTGCGCATGAGCTGCATCTACGGCCCGCACCAGTTCGGCAACGAGGATCAGGGCTGGGTGGCGCATTTCCTGATCCGTGCCTTGCAGGACGACACCATCACCTTGTACGGCGACGGTGCGCAGGTGCGCGACATCCTGTTCGTCGAAGACCTGGTCGAGGCGATGCTGCTGTGCCAGTGCGACATCGCGAAGCTGCGCGGTCGGGCGTTCAATATCGGTGGCGGTCCGCACAACGCCATCAGCCTGCTCGAGTTGCTGCGGAAGATGGATGCCCTGATGGGCGCCGCGCCGCGCGTGGAGCACGCGCCCTGGCGCATCGGCGATCAGCGCTGGTACGTCTCCGACACGCGCGCGTTCCGTGACGCCACCGGCTGGCGGCCGGGCGTGGGCGTCGACGAGGGCATCACGCGCCTGCATGCATGGTTGTGCGCGGCGAGGTTCGAAAAGGAACACGAACCCGCCGGAGCACACGCCGCATGAGCAGGGATGCAACGATGTGAGCACGGACGCCTCGATGAAAGCCGCGGTGATACGCGGCCAAGGCCGGGTCGATCTCGAGGAGGCGCTGCTGCCGCGACCACGCGCGCGCGAAGTGCGCGTGCGCCTGCGCGGTTGCGGCGTGTGCGCGTCGAACCTGCCAGTGTGGGCGGGTCGGCCGTGGTTCGAATACCCGCTGCCGCCGGGCAATCCTGGGCATGAAGGCTGGGGCGAGATCGCCGCGGTCGGAGATGCCGTGGAAGGTTTCGAAATCGGCGAGCCGGTGACGCTGCTCTCCGGGCGTGCGTACGCGGAATACGACGTGGCGGATGCGGAGGCGATCGCGCGACTGCCCGAACGTTTTGCCGACACGCCGCTGCCGGGCGAGCCGTTGGCGTGTGCGATGAATGTCTTCCGTCGTTCGCGCATCGCTGCCGAACAATGGGTGGCGATCGTCGGCGTCGGCTTCATCGGTGCACTGCTGGTCCAGTTGGCGTCGGACGCGGGTGCACGCGTGATCGCATTGTCGCGCCGGCCATTCGCGCTGCAGGTCGCGCGCGAATGCGGCGCGCGATACGTGTTTTCCACGAAAGACCCACAGGCGGCCATCGGCGCAGTGCGCGAATTGACCGCCGACGCCGGTTGCGAACGCGTGATCGAAGCCGGGGGCGAGCAGGCGACGCTCGATGTCGCCAGTGCACTGGCCGCCGAAGGCGGGCGTTTGGTCATCGCCGGTTACCACCAGGACGGCCCGCGCAGGGTGGACATGCAGCAATGGAACTGGCGCGGACTGGACGTGATCAACGCGCACGAACGCGATCCGCGCGTGCAGGTGCGCGGCCTGCGCGAGGCGATGGACGCGTTGAGCGACGGACGGATCGATCCGAAGCCGTTGCTGACGCACCGTGTGCCATTGCGCGAACTGGGCTCGGCGTTCGAATTGATGCAGTCGCGCCCGGACGGGTTCCTGAAAGCGGTGGTGACGACATGAGCGCGGTATTGCAGGAAACGCGATCGTCGCAATCACCAATCGGTCACAAGAAGCCGCGGTTGGGCTTTCTCGGCATCGGCTGGATCGGCCGCGCGCGCATGCAGGCATTGCAGGAAAGTGGCGTCGCCGAAATCGTCGCGATCGCCGACGCTTCCGGCGATGCATTGGGCGAGGCCGCGCAAATCGTCCGCGAAGCCAGCATGCACGATTCACTCGACGGTTTGCTGCAGCAGGATCTCGATGGCATGGTGATCGCCACGCCGAGCGGCGCGCATGCGGCCCAGGCGATTACCGCACTGGGGTGCGGACTCGCGGTGTTCTGCCAGAAACCGCTGGCGCGCACCGCCGATGAAACGCGCAGGGTGATCGATGCCGCACGCCGCAACGATCGCCTGCTCGGCGTGGATTTCAGCTATCGCCACGTCAACGGCGTGCCGCGGTTGCGCGAGCTGGTGCTCGGCGGCGAATTGGGCGAGCTGTACGCGATCGATCTCGTTTTCCACAACGCCTATGGCCCGGACAAGCCATGGTTTTACGACTTGCAGCAATCGGGCGGCGGTTGCGTGATGGACCTGGGAATTCATTTGATCGACCTCGCTTGCTGGATCACCGGCTGCACGCAAGCACGAAACCCGGATGCGCAGTTGTTCGCGCGCGGCGTGGCGCTCGCGCAACCGATCCGCGAAGTCGAGGACTATGCCAGCGCGCAATGGCGCTTCGAAAACGGCACGGGCGTGCGACTGACCTGCTCATGGAACCTGCCAGCAGGTCGCGACGCGGTGATCGGCGCGGCGTTCTACGGCACCGCTGGCGGCGCTGCACTGCGCAACGTCGACGGATCGTTCCACGACTTCACCGTCGAGCGCTTCGATCGCACCCGGCGCGAATGTCTGGCGGCGCCGCCGGATAAGTGGGGCGGGCGCGCGCTGGTGGCGTGGGCGCGACGACTGGCGCGCGATCCGCGTTTCGACGAGGGCGCGCGGGAGCTGATCGACGTGGCCGCGATCGTGGACGCAATCCATGGGCGCTGAGCTTGCGATTCCGCTGCGGTCGCGCGCATTGCAATCCGGCAGGCGCCCGCTGCGCGTGCTGATGACGGGCGACACGGTCGGCGGCGTGTGGCAATACGCACTGGAACTTTCGCGCGCGCTGATCGCACGTGGCGCTCGCGTAACGCTGGCGACGATGGGTGGATTGCCGGATCGCGAACAGCGAGGCGAGGCCGCCGCCATTCCAGGGCTCGACCTGCGCACAAGCCGCTGCAAATTGCTGTGGATGGAGGCGCCGTGGGACGACGTGCGCGCCGCGGAGGACTGGCTGCTGTCGATCGCGCAGGAGGTGCAGCCCGACGTGGTGCATCTCAATGATCTCGGCCATGGCGATCTGCCGTGGCCCGCGCCGGTACTCACCGTCGGACACTCCTGCGTGCTGTCGTGGTGGCGTGCGGTGCACGGGCAACCTGCGCCGGAACCGCAATGGACGCGTTATCGGCGCCGCGTCTCCGCCGGCTTGCACGCTTCGCAACTGGTGGTGGCGCCGACGCAGGCGATGCTGTCTTCGTTGCAGGAGTTCTACGGACCGCTGCGCGCAAGCCGAGTGATCGCCAA
>DASXWZ010000187.1:0-2767 GCA_036503375.1 Rhodanobacteraceae bacterium
TGACGGTCGCGCGCCGCAGACTCGGGGTCGTGTTCCAGGACGTGCGCCTGTTTCCGCATCTGTCCGTGCGCGACAATCTGCGCTACGGCGCACCGCGTCCCGACCACTCGTCGCGTTTCGACGCCGCGGTGCAACTGCTGGGCCTGGGCGCACTGCTGAAGCGCAGGCCGGACAAGCTTTCCGGAGGACAGGCGCGGCGGGTGGCGATCGGTCGCGCGCTGCTCTGCGATCCCGCCGCGCTGCTGCTGGACGAACCGCTCTCCAACCTGCACCGTGAAGCGCGCGCGGAAGTGCTGGAGCATCTGCGTGGACTGAAGCGCGAGCTGGCGCTGACCACGATCCTGGTCAGCCATCAAGCCGACGAAGTGCTCGCCTTGGCGGACGCCGTTGCGTTGCTGGATGACGGACGACTGCGCGCGGTCCTGCCGATAGCTGAATTCGTCAGCGAAGTACAATCTGACACGATGCCGTTCGCTGTTCAGCCCTGCCCTTCATTGGGCGAGGCATCGCGTTTGCGAACCGAAGGTTCGCGCGATGCTGAGCGCCCGTAGCAGGAGCTGAGGGCGGGTTGCTTGGCGAGGAATGGACTCCGAGCCTGGCAACGTTGGGTGCCGATGGTTCTGCATCATCCACGGCGACATCATTTCCATCCTGACCTTCCCTTTGCAGGGAGGGGCAAAGCTGCGTCTTGGCTTTCCCGAAATCACCGCGCGAGCTACGCTCATTCCTCGGCGCGCTCGATCATCCCGGAGGTTGCGAAATGAAACCGGCATTACTGCGTTGGCTGTTTCCTGTGGCCGCCCTGCTCGTTCTCTCCGCCTGCGGCCCCGGCACCAAGCTGCAACCGCCGACCGCCAGCATCCAGCAATTGCAGGTACTGCCGAGCGGACAATGGACCGTGACGTTGCGCGTCGAGAACTACAGCTACGACACCGCCATGCATGTGTACGGGCTGGATGCCGATCTCACCCTCGGTGGCGCCAACGCGGGACACGTCTCGGTGTCGCCGGGCCTGGACATCCCGGCGATGAGCGCGGATACCGCCACCGCGACGATCATGCCGGAGGCCGCGGCGCGCGCTGCGCTGGCCAACGCGAAAGGCAACTCGATTGCCTACGAATTGAAAGGCCATCTCAGCGTCGGCAAAGGTGAAAGCGGCAAGGCCGATCAATTCGATCTGGACGGCAAGGGATATGTATCGCCGGTGCCGGGCGTGGCAAATACGTGGCGCTGATTCCAACCGTTCGCCCTGAGCCTTTCGACTATGCTCAAGGCAGGCTACGGCGCGTAGCGGCGAAGCCCAGGGGCGAGAACGTGCTTCGACTCCACTCGCTGCGCTCATCTAGCCTGTCGTGAGCTTGACCAAGGGCTCAGCACCAACTGTAGTTCTTACATGACGACCCACTACACCGCACCGCTCGCCGACATCCGCTTCGCGCTGTACGACCTGCTGGATGTCGAAAGGCTTTTCGCGCAACTGCCCGGCTGCGAATCGCTCAATCGCGAAACGGTCGACGCCGTGCTTGACGAAGCAGCACGGTTCGCGCAAAGCGTGCTGGCGCCGCTGAACCAGAGCGGCGATCAACAAGGCTGCACATTCGACAAGCAAAGTGCGTCCGTCTCCACACCCGACGGTTTCAAGCGCGCCTACGGGCAATTCGTCGAAGGCGGCTGGGCCGGATTGACCGCGCCGCAGGAATCCGGCGGACAAGGGCTGCCGGAAACGATCGGCGCGCCAGTCAAGGAATTCATCGACTCGGCCAACCTTGCCTGGGGCACCTATCCGCTGCTCTCCCACGGCGCGATCGAGGCGCTGCGCGTGTTCGGCGAAGACTGGCAGCGCGAGGTGTTCCTGAAACCGATCGTTGCCGGAACCTGGACCGGCACGATGTGCCTGACCGAATCCCATTGCGGTTCCGATCTCGGCCTGCTGAAAACGCGCGCGGAGCCGAATGCGGACGGCTCTTTTGCGATCAGCGGCACCAAGATCTTCATCACTTCCGGCGAGCACGACTTCACCGACAACATTGTGCATCTGGTACTGGCGCGGCTGCCCGACGCTCCCGCAGGCGTGAAAGGCATCTCGCTGTTCATCGTGCCGAAGTTCAAGGTGGATCGCGAAGGTCATGTCGGCGCACGCAACGCCGTGCGCGCGGGCGCGATCGAACACAAGATGGGGCTCAAGGGTTCGGCCACCTGCGTGATGAACTTCGACGGTGCGCAGGGATATTTGCTGGGCGAACCGAATCGCGGCCTCAACGCGATGTTCGTGATGATGAACACCGCGCGGCTGGCGGTCGGATTGCAAGGTCTTGCCTTGAGCGAGCGCGCGTACCAGAACGCGTTGAGCTATGCGCGCGAGCGTCTGCAAATGCGCGCACTTTCGGGCGCGAAGTTTCCCGACAAGCCCGCCGATCCGCTGATCGTGCACGGCGACGTGCGCCGTTTGCTGCTGACGCAGAAGGCGCTGATCGAAGGCGGGCGCGCGCTCGGGTTGTATGCCGCAACGCTGGTCGATATCCAGCATCGCTCGAACGACGCAGCCGAGCGCAAGCGCGCCGAGGCGCTGGTGTCGTTCCTGACACCGATCCTCAAGGGCATGCTGACCGAGGATGCGATCGAATGCACCAACCTCGCGCTGCAGATCTACGGCGGGCACGGCTACATCGCCGAGCACGGCATGGAACAGTACGTACGCGATGCGCGCATCACCACGATCTACGAAGGCACGACGCAGATCCAGGGCCTGGATCTGCTGGGTCGCAAG
>DASXWZ010000188.1:0-4662 GCA_036503375.1 Rhodanobacteraceae bacterium
CAGCGCGTACGCGAGTACTTCGACACGCACCGCGATGAATTGCGTCTGCAGAACGATCGGCTGCGCGAATGGATGGCGCATGCGGGCACAGCCCCGGGCGATGAGATCCCGAACGCCGATGATGCGACCGCACTGGCTGCGCAGCGCATCGCGACACGGTTCGATCCGGAGAATGGGGGCACGCGCGGTGCGCCGAAGTTTCCGCATGCGGGTGAACTGCAATTGCTGATCGAATGTGCGATCGAGCCTCACTCCCGGCCGATTCGAGAAGAAAATCAAATCGCGCCGACTGTGCAAGAGTGCATGGCGATGGCGACGCTCACGTTGCGCACGATGGCCGCGCGCGGCCTGCAGGATCACCTCGGGGGCGGATTCTTCCGCTATTGCGTGGACGCGGCATGGACCATCCCGCATTTCGAGAAGATGCTCTACGACAACGCGCAAATGCTGCCGCTGTTTGCGCGCGCAGCACGCGCAAACAAATTGGATGATGATGCGCGCGCAGCACGCGCGAACAAAATGGATAACGGTGCGCGTGCTACCCACGCGTTCGACGATCCCGCTTGTGCGCAAGCTGCGCGCGGCATTTTCGCCTGGTTGACTCGTGAAATGACCGCGTCGAACGGTGCGTTCTTCGGTGCGCTGGATGCGGACAGCGAGGGACAAGAAGGAAAGTTCTATCTGTGGACGCGCGAGGAGCTGTGCGCGATCCTGGACGAAGCGGAGTTTGCCGCCATCGAGGCGGGCTACGGCCTGGAGGGCGCGCCCAATTACGAGAGCCGCGGCTGGCATCTGGTCAAGGCGCGAACGTTCGATCAGATCGCGCAGGCGATGGGCCGCCCTCCCGGCGAAGTACAGCGGCTTCTGAATGCCGCACGGTTGAAGCTGTTCGACGCGCGCACGCAACGCGTGCGCCCCGCGACCGACGACAAGATCCTGGTCGCATGGAACGCGCTGATGATTTCCGGCCTGGTGCGCGCCGCGCGCGCGTTGGGGAATCCGGAAATGCTTGCCGCGGCGGGACGGGCGTTGTCCGCGCTGCGCGAAGGCGCCTGGCTCGGCGATGCGTTGTACGCCAATGTGGTGGCCGATGCGCGAGTGCGCATCCCCGGTTTCCTGGACGACCACGCCTTCCTGCTCGATGCCTTGATCGAGTCGCTGCAGGACCGCTGGGATGACCACGATCTCGCCTGGGCCATGATGCTGGCCGACGCGCTGCTCGAAAAGTTCGAGGACAAGGAACACGGCGGATTCTTTTTCAGTGCGATCGAACACGCCACGCCGTTGCAGAACCCCAAGGGCTTCATGGACGAAGCACTGCCGAGCGGCAATGGCGTCGCCGCGCGTGCGCTGTTGCGGCTCGGGCATCTGCTCGGCGAGACGCGTTGGCTCGATGCAGCGGAACGCGCGCTGCGCGCGGCCGGTTCCGCATTGCGCCAGTATCCCGACGCCTGCGCCGCGATGCTGCGCGCGCTGGAGGAATTCCATTCTCCGCGTACGCAAGTGGTCATCCGCTGCACCGAAGCCGAAGTGGCGGATTGGCGGGAAACGCTGGAAGATGCGCTACGAACGCACGGCATCGATCGCGAACAGATCGACGTGTTCCTGATTCCTCCGGCAGCAAGATCGCTGCCCGGCGTGCTGGCCCAGCGCAAGCACCGCAAGGGCGGCATCGCATACGTGTGCAGCGGAATGATTTGTCGCGCACCGATCCACTCGCCGCACGAATTGGCGGAAGCGCTGCGCGGTTGAATCGTCAGGCAAACGGATCGACGCCGATCAGCCAGCGGTGCAGCAGGAAGGCGAACAGCGCCCAGGCGATCGCGCCGACCATCGCCGTAGCGATGTCGCCGCGCAACGTGCCCGCCGGATACACGGCGCCGGTCACGCGATCGCGCACGCGTCCGGCGATGAAATCGGCGATCGCCCAGACCAGGAACGCGCCGAACAGCACCACGTCGTGCACGAAACCGGTGCTGAGCAGGTGCCCGAACGCCCACACCGCGACGCCCGCCGCCATCGGGTGATGCAGCCGCGCGCGAAAATGATTGGGCGGTCCGTGCGCGGCGAAGAACAGCACGAACGCAATCAGCGTGAACAACGCGTTCAAATGCTTCAGCCACAAAGGCGGCGCGTACAGCAGCACCGGCGCGTGTCGCGCCAACCCGAAGCCGTATACGAGCAGCACGAACCCGATCAGCGACGCCAGCGCGAACACCGCCTTCCAGGGCCTCAGCCCGATCCGCGCGACCATGTGCGCACGCCAGCCTTCGGCGACGATGCGCACCGAATGCACGCCGAGAAAGATCACGAGGCCCAGGATCAGGAGAGGCATGGCTTGCATCCTTCAGGAAATCCGCAGGCGCAGCACTGCGCGGCGCACGAACCAGCCCGCGCCAAGTCACAACACGATGGGGTGATCCGGCAATTCGTTGACGTGGCCGGGCGTGACCGGCAGGTGCCGCGTCAGCAGCGCGTTGATGGCCTTGATGCCCTCCAGCGTGCCGCCGCGCCAGTCGTCCTCCTGGAAGTGCTTGCGCATCGTCTGCGCCACCACGTCCCACGCGGGCGCGGGCAATCGCCTGGCGGCGCCGCGATCGGCGACGATCTCGATCGCGCGCTCGGCCAGCAGCACGTAGAGCAGCACGCCGGTCTTGCGCGAGGTATCCCACACGCGCAATTGCGCGAACAGGTCCTCCGCGCGTGCGCGCGCACTATGGCCGGCGAGCAGCGAACGCAACGGCAATCGCGCTTCCACCGCGAAACAGATTTCGCCGTCGTGGTGCCGCTCACCCTCGGCGATCAAGTGCTGGATCGCAGCCATCGCGTCGGGCGGAAAACGCCGGCTCGCCGGGGCGTGCAGCAGATGCCGGATGCCGCGCATGGGATCCATTCACCAACTCCCCGAGGCGCCGCCGCCTCCCGTCGAACCGCCGCCGCCGGAAAATCCGCCGCCACCGCCAAAACTCCCGCCACCGAATCCGCCGCCACCGAAACCACCGCCGCCCCAGCCGCCGTGACCGCTACCGCGCGCGAATTTCAAACTGTGCCCCACGTAACCGATCAACAAGCCGAAAGCGCCGCAGGCGGCGGTCAGCCACAGGAGATGACTGAACAACCATACCAGGCCGGCGGCCGCGCCGCCGACGATCAGGGTCCGCGGCGCGCGCGGCAGCCACGCGAAGAAACCGCGTGACCACACCAGCGCGAACAGCACGATCACCAGGAAATCGGGAACGCCGTTCGAGCGGTGTTCGGCTTTCGGCGCGGGCAACGGCTCACCGTCGACCAATTTGGTCAGCGAACCGATCGCGTCGTGCAATCCGCCGTAGTAATCGTTCGCCCGGAACTTCGGGACGATCTGCTCGCGGATGATGCGCGAGGCCAGCGCATCCGGAATCGCCCCCTCCAGACCATAACCCGTTTCGATGTAGACCTTGTGGTCGTCCTTGGCGACGACCACCAGCACGCCATCATCGACGTGCTTGCGGCCGATCTTCCATTGATCGAATACGCGGGTGGAGTATTGCTCGATGGTTTCCGGCTGCGTGGTCGGCAGCATCAGCACCACGATCTGCGCGCCCTTGCGCTGCTCGAGTGCGGCAAGATCGGATTCGAGCTGCTGGGTCTGTTGTGTGTCGAGGGTGTTCGTCAGATCCGTGACACGCGCGTGCAGCGGCGGGATGGCGACGTCGGCGTGAGCAAAAGGCGTGAAGAAAAACAGTACAAATGCGAGAACTATCAATGCGCAAGAAATGAACCCCTCTCCCATCGGGAGAGGGGAAGGGGCGAAGGTCCGATTTTTGCGAAGACCACGCATGGACCCGAACCCTCACCCGGCCTTCGGCGAAAAAAGACGGCGCTTCGCGCCCCCTCTCCCGAAGGGAGGGGGTAAAAGCTTCCGAGCCGTTAGGTTTACGGCGTTCAATGCGTGCCCGCCGCAGCCGGCTTGGACGTATCGAACTGCACCGTCGGCGCGGTGGAGATTGCGGCTTCGTTGGCCACGGTGAAATTCGGCTTGACCGAATAGCCGAACATCTTTGCCGTGAGGTTCTGCGGGAACTGGCGGATGTAGCTGTTGTAATCCTGCACCGCCTGCACGTAACGGTTGCGCGCGACAGCGATGCGGTTCTCGGTGCCCTCCAGTTGCGCCTGCAGAGTCTGGAACAATTCGTTCGCCTTCAGGTTCGGATAGTTCTCCGACACCGCCAGCAGGCGCGACAACGCCCCGCTCAATTCGCCCTGCGCGGCCTGGAATTGCGCCAGCGCCTTCGGGTCGTTGAGCGTCTGCGGCGTGATCTGGATCTGTCCGACCTTCGCGCGCGCATTGGTCACTTCGGTCAGCACGCGTTCTTCGTGCGCCGCGTAGCCCTTGACGGTATTGACCAGGTTGGGCACGAGGTCGGCGCGACGCTGGTACTGGTTGACCACTTCCGACCACGCGGCTTTCACCGCCTCGTCCTTTTGCTGGATGGAGTTGTAACCGCAACCGGACAGCAGGCCGCAGATCGCAGCGACGGCAAGACCGCACAGCACGATTCGGAACTGGCGCATGGTTTCAGGCTCCACGGGCGGATACGTTGCGCGGATTGCAGCACCACATGCGCTCGCATGCAATTCGCCCCCTTTACCGCCGGGTGCTGCGCGCTTGTCTTGCCTATC
>DASXWZ010000189.1:0-15146 GCA_036503375.1 Rhodanobacteraceae bacterium
AACGGATAGAACAGCGTGCCATCGGATCGCACCAGGCGGCCATTGGCCGCGGTTTCCTGCTGGCTTCCGGCGGGCGACGTGAGTTCTGGATGATCCCAGACGGTGATGTAAAGCGTGTCGCCGACGCCGATGTGGTACGGCTGCGGTTGGGCATTCAGCAGTTCGGCCGGAATACCGGCGGTCTGGCTCGTGGGCGGGTTCGAGGCCAGCCATTCCGGCGTGATCGTCACGAACTGGACGTACTTCGAATCGCTGCCTTCACGAATGGCCTGCCCCGTGCAACCGGCCAGCATGGCCACCACGAGCACGGCGGCGGCAATGCGCAGGGCCCATGCCGCGAACCTGCGTTCGCTGCCGCACGAAACGATCGATGGGAGATCCGTCGTGATGACGGGCGGGGCCGGCCTGGTCAGGCGGAAATCTGCGCGGGGGCGAATTGCGGGCGCAAGGCCATCGGCGCGGCAGCGAACTTCCTGGTCATTCATCGGCTACTCCTTGTGATTTACCGATCGAAATCTATCGATCGTTCGCATCCATTCGATTAGATGAATATCCCGAGGTGAGTTGATCCAGTTTAGCGACCGGCTGGCAATACCAGAGCTGAACGTCGAGTTTCAACAGCTGCGTATGTTGGTTGCGCCGCAAGAGGCGTTCTTCGACACTGTCGGAGAACCCGGCGTGGTTTTGGAGAACTTGTCGGGTTGGCCGATGTCGATTTGCGTATCACGCAGAACATGCGCGATACGTTTTGCAATGGAATGCCGGAGAGATCGATGGAACGAACACTGGCTCGTCATCGCGCACTGGATCCGGCGATCGCGCCTCCCGACGTGACGCCGTGCCTGCACCCAAGGAGGGGCGCATGATCACCCGCGAATCCTTTGAGGCATTTCCCCAGCTGCCGTCTTACGGCCGTGCCTACCCGCCGCCGCGATCCGCTGGCGGCGAGGGCGAAATCGACGTGCGCGCGCTGGTGGGCGCGCTGCTCGATCGCAAATGGCTGATCATCGCGGTCACCGCGGTGTTCCTCGTGCTCAGCCTTATATACGTCCTTTTCGCTCCACCGGTTTACGAAGCGCAAGCGATGGTGCAGGTCCAGCAGGCGCCCACGGTGACCGGCCCCGGCGTCGCTCCGGAGATCTACCAGCCCAACAACCCCGCGGCGGCCGATGCAATGTCGCTGCTGACCTCGCGATCGGTGGTCAAAAAGCCGGTGGATGATTTCAAGCTGTACATCGTCACGGGCGCGAACAGGGTCCCCGGAATCGGTGATTTCATCGCGCGGCACTACACGCCCGCCCACCCGGGCGACGTGGCCTCGCCGTGGCTGGGCTTGAGCCGCTACGACTGGGGCGGTTCGAAACTGGAGTTCTCGCAACTGGACGTGCCGACCAGCCTGCTCGGCGAAGATTTGACACTCATCGTCGGCGACCACGGCGAATACACGCTCTGGGACGAAAGCTTCATTCCGGGCCGGTCCCAACTGCTGCTGCGCGGCAAGGTCGGACAACTGGTCAAGGGTTCCGGGATCACCGCGCAGGTCAAGACCCTGTACGCGAACCCCGGGATGCGCTTCGACGTCGTGCGCAATGGCGAGGCCTACACGATCGATCAGTTCAGCAGCGCGATCCAGGCAAAACAACCGGGCAAGATGGATTCGAACATCATCGCGGTCACGCTAGACAGCCGCAGCCCGCATCTGGCCGTGAAGATACTCGACGAGCTCACCAAGGCCTACGTCACGCAGAACAGCATGCGCAATTCGGCACAGGCCGGCAGTAGTCTGGGGTTCGTCCAGAAGCAGCTTCCCGCGGTGCGCGCGAAATTGGAGAAGGCCCAGGACGCCCTCACCGCGTTCCAGAACCAGGCGCACTCCGTCGACGTGCCGATGCAGACCCAGAGCTATCTGAGCCAGATCGCCGCGGTGGACGCCAACATCTCGCAATTGGAAGTACAGAAGGCGGAGGTGGAGCGCCTTTACACGTCGAGACATCCGGCCTACGCGGCCCTGATGAAACAGATCGGCGCGCTGGAGGCGAAAAAGGCCGGCTTCCAGAAACAGGTCCTATCGATGCCGGATACCCAGCGCCAGTTGCTGCAGTTGCAGGGAAACGTGCAGGTACTCAACACCGCCTACACCAACCTCCTCAACGAATCTCAGCAACTGGAAGTCGCACAGGCGGGCACCCTCGGCGACGTCCGCATCGTGGATCCCGCCGACGTCGACATCACCACGCCGGTAAAGCCCAAGCCGCTGATCACCGTCCTGGGTGCCACCTTTTTCGGCGCTTTTCTCGCGGTGGGCTACATCTTCACCCGGAGGATGCTGAATCGAAGCCTGGAAGATCCTCTCGAAATCGAACAAATGGGACTGCCTGTTTATGCATCCATTCCCTTGAGCGAAGAGGAGCGCACGATTTCGAAAAGGCGTGTTTCGCGCAGAGTCGGTTACGAACCCCGTCGCCTGCTGGCGCTCGCTGCGCCCTCCGATGTCGCCACGGAAGCGATGCGCGTCCTGCGCACCAGCCTGACCTTCGCAAAACGGGAGGCCGGCAACAACGTGCTGATGGTTTCGGGCACCAGCCCCAACGCGGGCAAGACATTCGTCTCGGCCAATCTCGCGACGCTGATGTCGCAGAGCGGCAAGAGAGTGCTGCTGATCGACGCCAATTTGCGCGACGGATCGCTCCACAAATTGATGGGCAGCCATGCCAACAACGGTTTGTCCGACCTCATCGCTGGGCAGATCGGACTGGCGATCGCCATCCGCCAGGTGCACGGCCTGCGGAACCTGCACTTCATTCCCCGTGGAGGACTGTCCGCGCATCCGTCCGAGCTGCTGATGGATCCTCGTTTTACTACGCTCCTGCAGCGGCTGTCCACCGATTACGACTTCATCGTGCTCGACAGTCCGCCGATCCTCGCGGTCACGGATGCGGCCGTGATCGGGCGTCACGCCGGCACCAACATTCTGGTGGTGCGTTTCGGCGTCAACGAATCCAAGGAGATCGAACTGGCCAAGCAGCGGTTCGCGCACAGCGGCGTCGATATCCACGGCGTCGTCTTCAACGCGGTCGAACGGCGCAACGGCAACCACTGGCAATACGACTACTACGGGGACGTGGCCGCAGGATGACCAGTCAGCCTCCCAATGATTCGCGGCGGCCATGGCCAGCCCATTCCTGAAGGGTGTTTTTTCGGATCCTTTGCTATGCGCGGCGGTGGAAGAGATCGAAGCCCTGGGCCTTTCCATCAGCGACGAACCGCACGGCGGGTCCGAACCCTACGGCGTGCTGACGGGGCACGAGAGGTCGCGCGCATGGCTGGTGCCGTTGAGGCCGCGCGCGGTAAGCGTCAGGTCGTTCGCGATGGTCAGGCCGCTGCGTTTCAACGCCCGCGCGGTCAAGCACGCCGCGGCCGCGGCGGCCACCGTGGGCCTGCCGTGGTATGGGTTCGGCCGGCGCCTGCACATTTCCGGTGATCACTGCCTGACGCGTCTGCTTGGAGCGTCCTTCACGCATTGCGCTTTTTTTTCCGGCACGGCGGGCCCGCACCGGAAACTGGTGGTGCAGTTGATGGACCACGGCGGCGCGATCCACGGCTACGCCAAGGTGTCGCGCACGCCTGCGGTGCATTCGCTGCTCGAAAACGAAGCCTCCGTCGTTCGCGAGATGCATGCGGCGGATTTGCGTTCCGCATCCGTTCCGGAAGTGTTGCTGTACCAGAAGCGGAGTCGCACGGCGATGCTCGCGACGGAGCCCCTCGGATCTTCGGCCCGCTGCGTACGCCGTTTGACGCGCATGCACCTCGACTTTCTCGGCGAACTCGCCGAGCGCACGGCTTCCCGGCACGCCGCAGGCGCAAGCATGTTTCCCGGAGGAGGTTCCGCAAGGTTGGAAGAACTGGCGTCCAACCTGTCCCCCGACTGGCGGGGCCGCCTGCAACGCCAGCTCGACTTCCTTCGCACCAGGGAAGAACTCGCCGCTCCGGCAGGGCTGTCCCATGGTGACTTCACTCCGGGAAACGTATTTTCGCGCGGCGACCGCCTGTGCGTGATCGATTGGGAGTATGCCGGGCGCGACTATCCGGCCGACTACGACTTGCTCCATTTTCTTTTTTCGCTGGCGAATCTCGAAGGTTCGCCCCCGGTCGCGCGGTGCAACGGGATCTATCGACTCCTGATCGACAAGCTGGGTCGCACGCCCGATCAGGCGCACGCCCGGCTCATCGCGTACCTGTGCGCGCGCACGTTCTTTCTCGCCGGGCGCCGGCTGCGGCACGCCGGCATGACGCTGCATTGGGAGGGCGAGCGCGAACTGGCGCTGATGCTGGATGCCCTCTCGCATGCGAAGTCGCCATCGGCGATCAGGTTCGACCTGCCCGCGGGAGAACGCTGAGCATGTCGAACGAATCCTTCGAGATGCGGCGGGAGCTGGACGCGGCGCTGCCGAAACCGCGGGATTTCTCCGCCAGCCTGCGGGTGCTGCGGCGCGGCACCTCCGGCGCACTGCTGGTGCAGGTCGGCGGCGCGGGCCTCAGCCTCATCGTCAACGTGGTGCTTGCAAGACTGGTCGGAAAAACGGAGTACGGCGTCTACACATTGGTGTTCTCGTGGATGAGCGTGCTTTCGGTATTCGCGCTGCTGGGCCAAAGCAGCAGCGTCGTGCGCTTCGTACCGACCTATATCCACCGGCAGGAGTGGGGCACGTTGCGCGGATTGCGCAGGGGAGCGAGCGCCATCGTGCTGTTGGCGAGCATCGTGATCATGCTGATCGGCGCGTTCATCGTCTTCGCCTTGCGCCGACGGCTCGGGAGCAACCTGGAACTGACCCTGCTGGTGGGTTTTCTGTTGCTGCCGCTGGTGACGCAATTGGGATTGAACGGCGCCTTCTTCCGCGGCTTCAAACGCGCCGTGAGATCGGGCGCTTACGACAATGTAGTGCGTCCGCTCGTTCTCGTCGGCCTGGTTCTGGTGCTGGTTCTGGCGCTGGGCTGGCGATTGACCGCACCGGGTGTCATGGCGGCAAGCGTTGTTGCAACGCTGGTGACTCTTGTCGGTTCGGAATGGAGGCTGACGCGCGTGTGGCCCGCCGCCGCGCGGGGCGCGCAGCCCAGTTACGACGTCCCTGCCTGGTTCAAATTGGGCCGCCAATTGTTTTTTCTGGCGGCAATGGGCATCGCAAACAATCGGGCCGACGTGCTGATCCTGGGTGCGCTCGCGGGCGCGGTGGTGGTGGGGCCGTATTACGCGGCGGTTCGTCTCGCGGCGCTCGCGGTTTATGGGCTCTCCGCCGTCAACACGATCCTCGCGCCGATGATCGCCGAGAGCTACGTGGCCGGCGAGCACGACAAGATGGCGAAGATGGTGCACCACGCGGCCAAGCTGACATTCGTCGTGACCATGGCGGTCGCGCTGCCGTTGGCGATTGCCGGGCACTGGATCCTCGGGCTGTTCGGAAAGGGCTTTGCGGAAGCCGCGTACGTGCCTTTGCTGATCATCCTGCTCGGACAGTGCATCAATGCCACGGCCGGACCCGTCGGCTTCCTGATGACGATGACCCGTTACGAGCGCGAGGCGCCTTGGTTCACGGGTGGTGCGGCATTGTTGAACGTGCTGCTCAGCCTCGCGCTGATTCCGCCATTCGGCCTTATCGGCGCGGCGATCGCGACGGCGTTTTCCACGATCGCGTGGAATCTGACGGCGCTCGTGTTCGTGCGCCGCAAGCTCGGTGTCAATCCCACGATATTGCCAATGGCTTCGCGATGATGCTCCCGGACTTTTTCATCGTCGGCGCACCCAAATGTGGCACCACGGCCATATCGGAATATCTGCGCACCCATCCGCGGATATTCATGTGCAAGCCCAAGGAGCCGCATTATTTCGCGCTGGACATACCCGGTTATCGCTACGTGGATGACTGGCACGATTACCGGTCGCTGTTCCGGGCAGCAGACAATGGGTGCCTCGCGGCGGGCGAGGCGTCCGTGTTCTACCTTTATTCGGAAGTTGCCGCCGCCGAAATCCGCAAGACCCTGCCGGCCGCGCGCATTCTGGTGATGTTGCGCAACCCGCTCGACGTCGCCGTGGCCATGCACGCCCAAGCCCTGCTCTCCCGCGACGAGAACGTCACCGACTTCGCGCGCGCATGGAACCTGTGTCCGCACAGACGCGACGGTCGCGCAGTGCCTCGCCATTGCCGCGACAACAAGATCCTCCTCTATGACCAGTTGCCGCTCCTGGGCGCGCAGTTGCAAAGGTTGTTGTCGGTCTTCCCGGCACCGCAGGTCAGATGGTGGTTCTACGAAGACTTCGCCAGGGATCCGGGTGGCGTTTACAGGGAGATACTGGACTTTCTCTCGATACCCGACGATGGACGCCGCGAATTCGGCGCGGTGAATTCGCGCCGGCGCGCCCGCTCGCAATTGCTCGCGCAGTTCACGCAGAAACCTCCACGCGGATTGTTGCGTGCCGCCATGCGCTACAAACAGAAGTTCGGCATTCCACGTTGGGGCGTGCTCGACGCCCTGCGCGGGATAAATTTCGTCGCCGTGCAACGGCCCACGATGCCACCCTCGTTGCGCGACGAGATGAAAACATATTTTCTGCCGGACATCCGGCTGCTGGAGGCGACCACCGGCAGGAATCTCACCCACTGGCTGGAGGATGCAGCATGAGACTGGCATTGCTCATTTCCTCGATGCGTGGTGGTGGCGCCGAACGCGTGATGGCGACGCTCGCCAATGGCTGGGCGGCTCAGGGGATCGATGTCACGTTGATAACGCTCGCGCCGCGCAGCAACGACAGGTACCCGGTGGATCCGGGCGTGACCCGGATAGATCTCCACCAAGCGGGGGATTCGCGCAACCTGCTGCACGCGCTTTCCAACAACTGGACCCGGATACGCACGTTGCGCCGCACGATCCGCGCCTGCCGGCCGGATGCGGTGATCAGTTTCATCGCGAAGACCAACATGCTCGCGATCATCGCCACCGCCGGATTGCGGCTGCCGGTGATCGTGGCCGAACACATCTTCCTCGGCGCGAAGGCGCCGAAAGGCATCTGGAGCAAACTCCACGCTCCGCTGTACCGCCGAGCCGCCGCGGTGGTCACCTTGACGCAGCGCGGCGCGAGTTACATCGAAAGAAACTTCGGTTGTCCGGTCATCGTCATACCGAACCCGGTGCCCTTCCCATCCGAAGCGGAAGCGACTGCTGCGGCACCCGTCTCCCGGGGCGACGCGGACGAAGACGTCGCTCGTCGCACTCTGCTGGCGGTGGGTCGACTGATTCCACAGAAAGGTTTCGATCTCCTGATCGAAGCTTTCGCGCGGGTCGCGGGCCGTCATCCCGATTGGGACCTGTGCATCCTGGGCGAAGGTCATCTGCGCGGCGAGCTGGAGCAGGCCGTCATGACGCGAGGCTTGTCCGGTCGCGTTTCGATGCCGGGATTCATCAGCGAGGTGCGCGCGCGCATGCGGCAGGCGGATCTTTTCGTCCTTTCTTCGCGCTTCGAGGGATTTCCCATGGTCCTGCTGGAAGCCATGTCCGAAGGCCTCGCGTGCGTCAGTTGCGATTGCGAAACCGGCCCGGGCGAAATGATCAGACATGGCGAGAACGGCTGGCTGGTGCCTGCAAACGACGTACCGGCATTGGCCGAAGCGCTCGACGCGCTGATGCAGGACGCCGACTTGCGGCGACGGCTGGGTGATCGCGCGCGCGAAGTCACCCGGACCTATTCGTTGTCGGCGGTCCTGGACCAATGGGACACGCTGCTGAAGTCCGCCCTTTCCCACGGGATGGTTCAACGGTGAGCGCGATCGAGAAAATGCGAATCGACCGTCCCCGCACCGGGGCGCCGGGGCTGCCGCGCGTCGTATTCCTCGCCCGTTCGCTGCAGCAGGGCGGAGCGGAACGGCAACTGGTGGCGCTGGCATCGGGGCTGCACCGGCGCGGCTGGCCCGTGTCCGTGGTCTGCTTCTACGGCGGCGGCACGTTCCAGAAGGAACTGGAAGGCGCGGGCGTGCCTTTGATCGATCTGCACAAGCGCGGCCGGTGGGACATTTTCGGTTTCTCCTGGAGGCTCTGGCGCGTCCTCCGCAAGGCTGACGCGGACATCGTGCACGGCTACCTGCCAGTCGCCAACATGTTGACCCTGGTCGTGCGCTTCGCGCGCCGCCGCACCAGGGTGATCTGGGGCGTGCGCTCGTCATTCATCGACAGGGGAAGGCGCGACTGGTTGTCGCGCGCGAGCTTCCGACTCAGTTGCAGGCTCGCCCGTTTCGCCGACAGCATCATCGCCAACTCCGAAGCCGGCGCGGCATACCACGCCGCGCTGGGCTATCCCGCGGCGCGGATCAGGGTAGTCCACAACGGCATCGATACGCAGCGGTTCCGATTCGATGCCGTGGGACGCGATCGGCTGCGTCAGGTGTGGAATGTTTCGGGCGATTCCGTGCTGATCGGGCTGGTCGGCCGCGTCGAGCCGATGAAGGATCACTCCACCTTCCTCAGGATGGCCGCGCTGCTGGCGACCGGTGATCCCCGCTGGCGCTTCGTTTGCGTCGGCGGAGGCAAGCCGGACTTCATCCGGGCAACCCGGGCGGAAGTGGAGCAACTGGGCTTGCACGAACGGGTGATCTGGGCAGGTCCGCAGGACGACATGGCGGCGGTCTACAGCGCGCTCGATGTCGTGGTCTCGACATCCTATGGAGAAGGCTTTTCGAATGTCATCGCCGAGGCCATGGCTTGCGGTCGCCCCTGCGTTGTCACGCGCGTCGGCGACTCCGCCGCCATCGCAGGCGATGCGGGAATCGCCGTTCCGCCCAGAGACGCGGAAGCGCTCTGCGAAGCCGTCATCCGGATGCATGAAAGATTGCTGGCCGAACGGCAGGCCCTTGCGCAGAGTGCGCGCCTTCGCATCGTGGAGCAGTTCGGCATCGATCACCTGATCGAGCAGACCGAAACCGCGCTCCACGCATTGCTCCGGGGAGAACCACTCGAGGAAGAGGCGGTCGCGTCATGAAAGCCGCCTTCCTGCCGCGCTCGCCGATGGAGACGATGCTGGTCGGATTCCTGTTCTGGTTCGGCAGTTACGCGCCCCTTTTTGTTTTCAGGACGTTCGGCCTCAAGCCCCTCTACTCCTACATCGCAATGATCGTGCTTGCGGTCTTCTATTCGATCGCACGCGGAGCCGCCACCGGCACCCTGGACATCCTGAGGGAAAGACGGATCCGGTGGCTCCTCGCCTGGCTGCTCGCCTACGTGGCCTGGGGGGCATTGGCGTTCCAGCAAGGTTCGCAAAGCGACATTGCGATACAGGTCCTGATCACCCTGGTCGAGATGGTGATGCTGGGCTTCGCCTTCGCCGCATTGATGGTCAATCCGCGGCGGTTGCGACTGGTGGGTGCGGCCTTCGTCATGCTCGCGATCTTCGACATCGTCATTTTCATATTCGATTTCTTCCACCCCACCTTCACGAAAAATCCCGGGCGAGCCGCCGGATTCTACGTCGATCCAAATGTGGCCTCGTACGCGTTGTCGCTGATCATGGTGTGCGCGATCGACAGCGTGCCGCGGCGGTTGCGCTGGGTGTTCATACTGGCTTGCGGCCTCGGCGTCCTGCTGACTTTTTCCCGCTCAGGATGGATCGTGTGGGGAATCGGCGTGACCTGGATGGGTTGGCAGAGCGAGTCCCGCAGCGGTGCCAAGAAACTCGCGATAGCCGCCGCCTGCATCGTGCTCGGAGCGGGCTTCCTGATCATGGTCTTTTTCGGGGGGTTGGGCGAACTCCTGCTGAACACTCCGATCGGCAGCCATCTCGATGCGAGCACCCTGGCGCGGCTCGGCGTCACCGCTTCATCGCTGTCCGGCCATTCCGCCGACCTGCACAGGGAGGAGATCTGGTACTCGTTCCGCGAAATCGGACGAAAGCCGCTGTTCGGCTACGGACTCGGATACGTCTATGAATGGGAGTTGCCGATCGGGCCCCACGACATGTACCTGCGGTTTTTCGTCGAAGGCGGCGTGTGCGGGCTATTGCTTTACCTGCTGCTGATGGCCTTGCTCTGGTTCACGTCCAGCGGGATCGATCGGGTGCTGGCGCTGCAGATCATCATCGCGAGCTTCTTCAACCACAACCTCCTCGAAATTCCGACCGTCATCATGGTGATGACGTTTCTCCTGACCCGCGCCGGCATGCGCCGGCGCCAGCAGCGGGAGGAAATGTTCGCACTGCGGAACGGCTTCGCGTGAGGATCTGCCACGTCATCACCGGATTGAATGTCGGCGGCGCGGAACTCGCGCTGTGCGGGCTGCTCGAGACGCTGGGCCAGCCCGAGCAGACCGTGGTGGTGCTCGGCGGCACCAGCGCCTTGAGCGCGCGCGTCGAGAGGTTTGCGGAACTGCATCATCTGGACATGACCGCGGGCAGGGCCGGCCCCCTCGATTTCCTGCGGCTGCGCCGCCTCCTGCTCACCAACAGCATCCGGCCGGACGTGATCCACGCCTGGATGTACCACGCCAATTTCATGTCGGCGCTCGCCGCGGTCAACGCCGGCATTCCGCTGATGTGGGGCATTCACCATTCTCTCAGCGATCTTGCCAGCGAAAAACGCAAGACCCGTGCGGTGATCCGCATGAACGCATTGCTGTCCAACCTCCCGAACAGGATCCGCTACGTCTCGGCCGTTGCGGCCGAGCAACATCAGCGCGCGGGGTTCTCGAGCAAGCACACGGTGGTCATCCCGAATGGCTACGACACCCGCGAGTTCGTTCCCGATCAGGAGGCGCGCTCGCGCATCCGGCACGAACTGGAGATTCCGCCAGATGCGCTGGTGATCGGGATGGTGGCGCGCGTGCATCCGACCAAGGACCACGCGAATTTCCTGCATGCGGCCGAGCACTTCCTGGCGACCCGTCCCGACACGATCTTCGTACTGGTCGGAGAGGGCACGGATGACGATCGGGGTGTGCTGGATTCGATCGAGCGCCTCGGACTGCGGCAGCGGATGCGCCTGTGCGGACGGCGTCGGGACGTCGCCGCGCTGAACGCGGCTTTCGACATCGCCACATTGTCCTCGCGTGGCGAGGCATTCCCGAACGCTCTCGCCGAGGCGATGGCGTGCGGAACGCCCTGCGTTTCCACCGACGTGGGAGACGCAATGATGATCGTCGGCGATACCGGAATCATCGTGCCGACGAACGATCATGTCGCGCTGAGCGAGGGCTGGGCGCGGCTGACCGCCCTGGGCGATTCCGGCAGGCGAGCATTGGGCACGCGCGCGCGCCAGCGCATTACGGAGAATTTCGGAAGGCAGGCGATAGGCCGCCGTTTCATCAAGCTCTATCGGGAATTGATCGTCACCCAATGAGAAGACCCATCAGACTGAACCGCGAGCTCTTGCGAAAAGCGTGGCCCAACCTGCGCGCCGGCTGCCCGGATCCGCGCGGCCTGCTGAAAGCGGACATCAGCGCGCAGGAGGCAACCGACATCATCGCCGAGATCAAGATAGGCGGTGTCTTCAAGACCACACGCTCCAACCGCTTCCCGCGAACCACGCAGCTGCTCGCGGACTCCGGGCTTCCGCCGCAGCCGGTCATTCTCGACGTCGGCGCCTCTGACGGAAGCAGCTCGCTGAGCACGATGGCGTCGATCCGTTTCGACCGCTACTACGTCACCGACCGGCATATCGAAGCCTACGCCTGCGCAACGAAAACCGGCGCATTCTTCTGCGACTTCGAAAACAACCCTTTCATGTATGCCAACCGTTTCGTCGTCGTATACAACGATGGCGAAAAAGCTCTTTGGCCGATGTCGGGCATCGTCAGGAGACTGTTTTCGAGCTTCGACAAATCCGGGCGCGCCGGCGCGCGTAGGATGCTCCTGATGAATCCCGCGTTGCTGCCGCGCACGGGAAGCGACATCCGGCTCGAAAAATACGACATCTTCGAGGCATGGCCTTTCGAAAAGGTGGATCTGGTGATCGCCGCGAACATCCTCAATCGCAGCTATTTTTCGGACGCGCAATTGACCAGTGCCGTGCGCAACCTGCGGGGGGCATTGAAGGAGGCGGGCAGGTTGGCGGTGATCGAGAATCGGCCCGCGGAACAATCAAACATTTTCCGCCTGCGCGATGGCCAGTTCGTCGTAGAGCACGAGGTAGGTCCCGGCAGCGACATCAAACTGCTTGTGACCGACCTTTGTTGAAACTGCAGCGTGACGCGCGGTACCGGCAAATTGCAGAATCGTCGAAATCACCATCTGCAAACCCACGCCTTCTTCACCAGCCAAAATCCCTTCCGGTCAACTCGTACAATGCCTGGTTATGGGACCTGAAATGGCCGTCCAGGTAAGTGCGTACCGCCGGCGCGACTTTGTCCTTGTTGGCGGCGACGTTGAGCGGCTTCAGATCCTTCACCCTGAATGCTGAATCCACTCCCAGAAATTCGAATACGCGCCGAAGCGCATTGGTCGGTTCGGCAAGCAACTCTTTGCTGTCCATGATGAAGACATTTTTTATGGGAAAGAAGTCGAGATATCTTCTTATCTGTTCACAGTAATGCCCTCGGCTTTTGTACGAGTAATGTATGAATCGCTCGTCTCTGTAGTTCCGAGTTTCGAGAGCAGGTCGTAACCGCTCTTCCTCTGCCTGCATTGCCTCCATGATGGGCAGCGGCTCGCGGTCAAGTTTTCGTTCGTGGAAATAATGGGAAATGGCGCGATCCGTGGGATTGCGCAAAAGAATGATGAACCGGGCATCCGGGATAAGCTCGGAGATCCTTTCTGCAACCAACGGGTTGAAAATGTAGACGGGCGAAGCTTCGAATGTCTTTTGTGGCAGTCCACCGGGCTTTCGGGTTCCGAAATGAGCCCGATACCAGGTCTCACCTTTTTCAAAGACATCTGTTTTGGAGTTCACCCCTCCGTCGAAGAAATGTATTTCCTTTCGATACGGCGATGACATCAATTGCGGATGCTGCCGAAGGTAATGATGCAGGCTGGTGGTTCCGCATTTTTGCGCACCCAATATGATGAAGTCGGGCAGTGGCCTCCTCCGCCAGGTAATCTGACCATATTTGAGAAGTGCGGCGAATTTCACTCTCCCCGCAACTTTCATCATGTCATCCGGGATTCCTTTCTGGAGTGAAATCATGGCTTTCCTTGCCGTTCAATGAATGATTACTCCTGCTCCACTTATACTATCGTGCCACGGCCCAGTCAATTTGCCGCGCGAGTTGCCGATTGCAACCCCGCATCGTCGCAAGCCCGATCGACAGTGAACTCTATTTCCCGGACTTCGGAATTGCTGCGTGATTTCCCATGGAGCGGAGCATGAAGGCAGCGTTGGCCGAGACTTCATCCGGCGGGATCTCAAATCTGCAGTTCGTGCAGCGCAAGGAGTCCTGGGTGGCGGAATCATCCGGGCGGTTCTACAAGATCGTCCGGAAGAGCGATGATCCATTGCAGGACCTACGCGATCCCGAGTGCATCGGAACCGCCCTGCGCGAATACACGGACATGCGCTTCCTGCATGGACTCAGCGAAAGGGCATGCCGCCCGGAGGGCATCAAGCAGGCCTGCATCGTCTATCCGCTTTTGAGCGGACCGGACATGCGCACGGTGCTGATGGACGCGACGGCGCGCGAAAGTCATCGAGCCTGCCTGCATGATGCGATCGCGATGCTGGCGCGCTTGCATCGTCCGGATGGAAAATCGGCCACCCTTCCCGTAAAAGATTACCAGCGCGATACCTTCCTGCCGCCAGACCGGGATTCGTTGGAGAGGATGGAGCGCCGGGAGCGAACCCTGGTGATCACCGGTTTCGAAGCGAGGAATTTCCGCTTCGACAGGGATGCGGCGGCGTGGTTCTTCTTCGATCCCCACCACCTCTGGCTCGGTTTCCCCGAGGAGGATTTCGCCCGCTTCGTGATATCTCTGCTGATGATCAAGGGCAGGCTGCGGGGTTTTCGCCCTTGGACGGATTTCGATCGATTCGCGCTGCTCTCGAGCTACGAAAGCCTTGCGCCCGCAAGGCTCGACAGGTCATTGCTCAATTATTTCCTGCACGAACAACTCGCCAAGCGCAGGTTCCATGCCATGCAGGCAGCGCGGCGCATGCGATTGCCTGTTCGAGCCCTCGGCCGGCATTACACCGACTTGTACTACCGCGGGCTTCGCAGATCACTCGGATCGCAGGAGTTCTGAACAACACGCGGCGGTAACACGTGGCCTACATGCCGCTGCCGGGGCGATAGCCGTATCCCAGGGCGACGGGCGCCGTGAACAGGGGCAGCAACGACTGTTTCGTTTTCGACATGTGCTCCCGCCAGCGGATATCCGGCCGCAGTTCGATCCGGTCGTGCATGCGCAGGCGGTTGCCTTCGATCGTGTGCCCTGCCTTGAACCCGCGGCCGCTTTCCAGTTTTTCAGCCGTCGTCGCGAAATCGACCCCCGAAAACTCCGACAGCCTCTGCAAAATCTGCGACGGCCGGGTGACGAAGTCTTCGTAACGCACCAGCGTGGCGCGATCGCGAAGACGCGCGCGTACCCGATTCGCCACCGCGTTGACCAGCATCCAGTTCGCGGCAGTGCGGGTCGAACTCTTGCCGTTGAGGGGGTTCATGATTCCGCCCTTCGGATCGCTCGCGAATCTCTTTCCGGTCGAATAGGCCACACCGCGCACGTCCCGCACTAGATGGATGACGCGAAAATCCACGTCGCGCATCCGGGAAAGCGCCAAGGCCCTGACCGGGCCCTTCGAGGAGTCCACGATGGTCGTCGCGCCGCTCACGCTCGCAATGGCTTCGAACAAGGCGCGCGTCAGCTCGAGGTATCTCTTGGTGGGCGGGTCTTCCGTCGGACCAGAGTGGCGCGGATAACTGCGGATACGTTCGACGCGCGCCTGCAGCGCCGGATATTCCTTCGCAACGTCCGTTCTTGCGGAGCGCGACCATTCGGTGCGCACGGCGAGCCAGAGAGGACATTCCGCGGAGCGATCTCCGCAGGCGCAATAGTTGTGCCTGATGTCCATGGCGCTGAGAAGATTGCAAAGCTCTCCCGCGCCGAACATTCCGGGTTGATCCGACAAAACCGTGTCCAGCAGGGTGGACCCGCTGCGGCCGGAACCCATGATGTAGAGGATTTTCAT
>DASXWZ010000190.1:0-20300 GCA_036503375.1 Rhodanobacteraceae bacterium
CTGCACCATTGCCAGGCGCACGACCGTGCGGCGCCGCGCCTGCGTGAAGGCGTCGCCTTGGCCGCTCAGTTGGGGGAAACCTGGCTGGCGGGCGCGGGTCAGGCGGTACTGGCCCTCGAACTCGCCACCTGTGGAGATTTACCCGCCGCGGAAACTTGCGTGCAAGCCGCCCTGGATATCGCGCAGGCACAGCACGATTCGTGGTTGCGTTCGATGGCCCTGTTGGGTCGCGGCATCGCTTTCGCGTCGAGTGAACTTCACGTCCAAGCGGCTGCGAGCCTGAGCGAGGCGTTGGACTGCGCGTCCTCGCACGGCGATTATTTCCAGTTGGCTTACGCGCAGATCAATCTGGCCTTGCAGCACTACTACCTCGGTGATCGGCGTAGTGAAGCGGACTGGTTGCAGAACATGGATCTCTTCGTCAAGGTCCGGAACTGGCGCGGGGTTGCCGGCTGTGTGGAGGGCGCGGCCTACTTGGCGGCCGACCGCGGAGAGTTCACCAGAGCTGCACGTTTCCTGGCGGCTGCGGCGCGCGTGCGCGAATTGACCGGTGCTCCCTTGATGCCGCACTGGCGGAAAGCGCAGCAGACCGCCGAACGAAAAGCGCGGAAAGCACTGGGTCCCGATTTCAAGCCCACGCAGGCGGAAGGCGCCTCGGCGCGCTTCGAAGATATCGTGACGGAAGCGCGCGCACTGCTGACGGAAATCTCCGCGGCTCAAGGCGCGCGCGCGGGTGCCAGCAATCCGTCCGGATCGTAGTGCGCGCGCAGCGCTGCGAGTTTTGTTTGCGTGCCGGCGTCATGCGCACGCGAATTCAGATCCGTCACCTCGCCAGCGAAGTTCGGCTGGATGCCTGCGCGTGCCCAGGGCGCCAGCGCCGCGTGCAGTCCGCGCGTCCAGTCGCGGACCGCGGCAAAGTTTTCGGCCGCTGCGGTATGTCCGATCACGTTGATGAAGAACGGTGCGTCGCGATGCGAGAACGCGGTCGCGTCGCCCGGGATGCGCGAGACCGCGCCGCCGAGATGGTGCACGTGCACTTCGCACAAGGGATCGGGTGCTGCGCTGGCAAGCGGAACCAGCGCATCGATCATCGCGTCATCGAACGCGTCGAATTGCGAGGTCGTCCAGTAGTAATGGTCGCCGGCGGCGGCATGCGAGTCGAAGGTCTGCTGCCAGGCGGCATAGGGCACGATGCCTCCGACGCGTCCGAGCGGCTCGCCGAATCCCGTGAGCGGCGCGAGGACCTGCTCACCGTGCGCGGGATCGCCGCTCCAGCACCAAGCCAGCGCGACGATGGGCGTGCCGTGCACGTGTGCGGGAAGAAATGGTGCAGGCGGCGCAGTCAGGAATGCCAGCATCAGCGTGCATTCGTCCGGCGCGTCCGCCGCGAACGCGCGGAAGGCCTTCAACAAACCGGGTGCCGCGGTGACCGGATGAAACACCGCTCCCGCCAAGACGTTACCGACCTCATGCAGACGGAACGCAAAGCGCGTCACCACGCCCAAACCCCCGGCTCCGCCGCGCAAACCCCAGAACAGATCGGCGTGCTGCCTTTCGTTCGCCACGATGGAGCGGCCGTCGGCGAGCACCACATCGGCTTCGAGCAGGTTGTCGATCGCCAAACCCGCGCGTCGCATCAGCCAGCCCACGCCGCCGCCGAGCGTATAACCGCCCACTCCGGTGGTCGAAACAAAGCCGCCGGTTGTGGCGAGCCCGTGTGCCTGGGTCGCGGCGTCCACATCCCGCCACAAGGCGCCGCCTTCAACGCGGGCGATGCGCGCTTGCGCGTCGACTTCGACGTGATTCATCGGGCCGAGATCCAGCATCAGCGCGCCGTCGCGCACGGCCAGTCCCGCCACGTTGTGGCCGCCGCCGCGCACCGTCATCGGCAAATGTTCGCGCGCACAAAACTTGATCGCCACGCCGACGTCTTCGGCATCCGCGCATTGCGCGATGGCGGGCGGGCGCCGATCGATGGCGCCGTTCCAGACGTGGCGGCGCTCCTCGTAAACCACATCGCCCGGCGACAGCAATTTGCCGCGCAGCGCAGCTGCCAGCGCCTGCCACGAAGACATCTGGGTGAATCCGAATCCGGCGGACATGTCCGCCTCCTTGAGTTGTGCGGCAGGAACGAGGGCACCAGGCACTTCTTATCGGCGGGGGCACTATAGCCGCGTACCCGGCGCGGGTCATGATGGCCGGATGTGGGTTTGGTGAGGGCGCGAAACGCGTCTTGGCGCTGACGAAGAGATACCACTAAGTTACGCGCATGTTCGTCCACGTACCCGATCGTCGCCATCCCCGTCCGCGCTGGGCCACGCCATTGCTGGTGGTCGCATGCGTTGCGGTGTTCTGCTGGCTTATGCTGGCGGCGCCGGAAGCACGCTATGCGGTGCTGGCGCGCTGGGGCACGGTTCCGGCGCGGCTGTTCGACCCGCACCATCCCTTTTCGGCATGGCCGTGGATGCGCCTGTTCACAGCGTTGTTCATGCACGCCGACTGGCTGCACCTGGTCGGCAACGTGTTGTTCCTGGTGATCTTCGGTTTTTCCGCGGAACGCGCGCTGGGCGCGCAGAGGTTCCTGCTGCTGTTCCTGCTGGGTGGTGCTTTCGCCAATGTTGTCGGTGCATTGACGCTCTCGGGAGCGACGGCGCCGATCGTCGGCTGCAGCGGCGCGGTATCGGCAGTGGTGGGAGCGTACCTTGCATTGTTCCCGCGCGCGCATCTGGGACTTGTGCTGCCGCTGGGCTTCTATTTCGAGTTCGTGCGCGTGCCTGCCTGGTTGATGATCGGCATGTGGGTGCTGCTGCAATTGCTTTTCACTTGGGCCGGTCCCGGCTTCGGCACGGTGGTGTGGTGGGCGCACATCGCGGGCTTCACCTTCGGCATAGCGTTCGCGCTGATCTCGCGCGGCGCCGTCGCGCGGCGGTTGCGCGCCTAGTGGCCCAACGCGGCCCGCGCGAACCTCCGCAAAAGTGCGCGTGCGTCGGGTGTCGCCGCGACCTCCCCTTCCAGTGCGGCAACATCGTGGCCTTCCTCGACCAACGCTTCCTCGCGCGAGCGCAGGTATGCGCGCATGGCGCGCATCCCGAACTCGGGATGGAACTGCGTCGAGATCGCATTGGGTGCGTAACGCAGGATCTGGTGCGGATCGGCCGCCGAACTCGCCAGTAGCCGCGCACCGCGCGGCGCTTCGATCACGCTCTGCCGATGGGTGGTGTGCGCGGGGAAGTTCGCCGGCATTCCGTCCATCAGCGCGTCGCTGCGATCATTGCGCATGATCGGTTGCGTGCCGATCTCGCGCCCGCTCGGCAACCAGCCGACCGTGCCGCCGAACGCGTGCGCCATCAACTGATGGCCATAGCACACGCCGAACAACGGGAGTTCCGCGTCCATCGCGCTGCGCAACCAGGCGCCGGTATCCTCGC
This sequence comes from Rhodanobacteraceae bacterium, assembly GCA_036503375.1. Lineage (GTDB taxonomy): Bacteria > Pseudomonadota > Gammaproteobacteria > Xanthomonadales > Rhodanobacteraceae > 66-474. The sequence continues at coordinate 3,429 of DASXWZ010000190.1, forward strand.
TCCAGCGCTCGCGATCGGTCACCATCGCGCCGGAACCGGTGATGACTGCTCCGGCAACTGTTTTCGGCTGCGGCAATTTCCCGCCTGCATCGACGCGCACGACCCGCACTTGGTCGGGGCGCAACCGCATTGAGCTGCGGAACCATTGGGCGAAGCCGCCGAGCCTTTCGAAGATCGGTTGCGGCGCCTCGCCGGTCTGGATGATCAGCAACGGACGCATCATTGCAGGTGCGGGTGAGATGGTGCGAAAGCATCTCACATTACCGTCATTCCGGACACCGCGCAGCGGTGATCCGGAATCTGCTTTTCTGAAATGCCGAGAGCAGATTATTCGCCGCATCCTGCGGCTCACCCTTCGGGCCATCGGCTTCGCCGATGTTCGCTCCGGCATCCTGCCTCCGCAGTCCGGATTCAGTTCGCGATAAAGCCGCGAACGGCCCCGGAATGACGAGTGGTTTTTACGCGCTCTTCCCGAGTCCCGAGTCCCGAGTCCCGAGTCCCGAGTCCCGAGTCCCGAGTCCCGAGTCCCGAGTCCCGAGTCCCGAGTCTCAATCCGTCGGAAGGACACCCATCACTTCTTCTATCGTCGTGACTCCGCGCGCGACCTGCGCCGAAGCCGAAATGCGCAGCGGCCGCATGCCTTCGGCCAGTGCGCACGCATTGAACGCGGCGAGATCCAGTTGCGGCGAGATCATCATGCGCAGCGCGGGCGAGATCGCCATCATCTCGTAGATGCCGGTGCGGCCGAGATAGCCGGTATTGCGGCATTCCAGGCACCCGGTCGGCACGTACACGCGTTCGGGCGGCGCGAGATCCCAGCCGTGCGTCAACGCCCGCCAGGCGTCCAGGTCCGGCGCGCCCTCCACCTTGCAATGCGGACAAAGCGTGCGCACCAGCCGTTGCGCGACCACCCCCGCGAGCGTCGACTGGATCAGGTAATGCGGCGCGCCCAGATCGAGCAGCCGCGTCACCGCACTCGGCGCATCGTTGGTGTGCAAAGTGGACAGGACGAGATGGCCGGTCAATGAGGCCTGCACGGCCATCTGCGCGGTTTCGAGATCGCGGATCTCGCCGACCATGATGATGTCGGGATCCTGTCGCAGCAGCGTGCGCACCCCCGCGGCGAAATCGAAGTCGATCGCGGGTTGCACCTGCGACTGGTTCAACTCGGTCGCGACCATCTCGATCGGGTCCTCGACGGTGCAGACGTTCAAGTCCGGCGTGGCCAGGTGCTTCAGCGTGGAATACAGCGTGGTGGTCTTGCCGGATCCGGTGGGCCCGGTCACCAACACGATGCCATGCGGGCGCTCGACCATCGTGCGCCAGGATTTTTCCTCGTCGGCTGAAAAGCCCAGTTGCGCAAACGCCTTCACCACGATGTCCGGGTCGAAGATGCGCATCACCACTTTTTCGCCGAAAGCGGTCGGCATCACCGAGATGCGCAGCTCCACTTCCCGCCCGCCGGCCGATCGCGTCTTGATGCGGCCGTCTTGCGGACGGCGTTTCTCGGCGATATCCAGTCGTGAAAGGATCTTGATGCGCGCCGTCACCGCGGTCATCACCGGCGGCGGCAACTCGAACACCTTGTGCAGCACGCCGTCGATGCGAAAACGGATCTGCCCGGCTTCGCGGCGCGGTTCCAGGTGGATGTCGGAGGCGCGTTGATCGAAGGCGTATTGCAGCAACCAGTCCACGATGTGCACGACATGGCGATCGTCGGCGCCGATCTCGCCGCTCTTGCCCAGCTCCAGCAACTGCTCGAAGTTGAGGATCTTCGCCGCGTCGTAGTCTTCCTGTTTTGCATCACGCGCCAGCGCGATCGAGCGCTGCACGCCATAGAACTCCAGCAGATAACGGTTGACGTCCAGCGGATTGGCGACCACCAGCGACACCTCGCGCCTGATCATCTGCGCCAGATCGGCGGCCCAATGCGTATCGAAAGGTTCGGCGGTCGCGAAAGTGACCGCATTGCCATCCACCGCCACCGGCAGGATGCGATGGCGTTGCGCGTACGCGTGCGAGACGGCTTGTGTCACCGCGCCGGCATCGATCTTCATCGGATCGATTTTCAGGTACGGAAGCCCGGCTTTTTCCGCCAGCCACACGGTCAAGGACTCCACGCTCAACGGCTTGCCGGGGTTGCGTTGATCGGGCACCTTCGCCGTGCCGATCAGCACCAGCGGATGCAGTTCCAGCGCGCTCTTGCCGCTGCGATCCGATCCGCGCACGCGTTTGGCGTCGTCGGCCGAGAGCAGCCCGTCCACCACCAGCATGGCGAGCACCTCTTCCAGTTCCAGTCGCCCGCGCCGGCCCAGCACGGACGCGACGTTGCGGGGATGCGGATTCACGGACATCGGCGATTTGCCTCGAATGTGCGTGGCTATACTAACGCGCTTTCCGCGGCGTTCCGATGACTGGTCCGACTTTCCAGCAACTGATCCAGACCTTGAACCGCTACTGGGGCGATCAGGGCTGCGTGCTGCTGCAACCGCTGGACATCGAAATTGGCGCCGGCACGTTTCACCCCGCCACCTTCCTGCACGCATTGGGACCGCAACCCTGGGCCGCGGCCTACGTGCAACCTTGCAGGCGGCCGACCGACGGCCGCTACGGCGAGAATCCGAACCGCCTGCAGCACTACTACCAGTATCAAGTGGTGCTGAAGCCCAATCCCGATGACATCGTCGAACGCTATTTCGGTTCGCTGAAGGAACTGGGCATCGATCCGCTGGTGCACGATCTGCGCCTGGTCGAGGACAACTGGGAATCGCCGACGCTCGGCGCGTGGGGTCTGGGTTGGGAAGTGTGGCTGGATGGCATGGAGATCACCCAGTTCACCTATTTCCAGCAGGCCGGCGGACTGGAATGCAGACCCGTCACGGGCGAAATCACCTACGGACTCGAGCGCCTGTGCATGTATCTGCAGAACGTGGACAGCGTGTTCGATCTGGTATGGACGCACGCGCCGCACGGCGTGGTCACCTACGGCGACGTGTTCCACGAGAACGAGGTCGAGCAGAGCGCGTACAACTTCGAACACGCCGATGTCGCCGAGATGTTCCATCGCTTCGATGCCTGCGAAGCCGAAGCGAAGAAACTGGTGGAATTGGGATTGCCGCTGCCCGCCTACGAACAGGTGTGCAAGGCGAGCCACGCATTCAATCTGCTGGATGCGCGCCGCGCGATCTCCGTGACCGAACGCCAGCGCTACATCCTGCGCGTGCGTGCGCTGGCGCGGGCGGTGGCGGATGCCTATGTGGCGAAGACTTCCGCGCCGAAAATGGCGGAGGCGGCGGATGGCTGAGGCGTTGCGGCCACTGCTGGTCGAGATCGGGTGTGAGGAATTGCCGATCCACGCCGTCGATGAACTCGCGCAGGCATTCGTGCGCGGCGTGTGCCAGGGCTTGAGCGAGCGCGGCATCGCTGCAGCCGTCGAACATGCGCGCGGATTCTGCACGCCGAGGCGGCTGGCGGTGCACGTTCCCGGTGTGGCGACCATGCAGCCGGATCAACAGACAGAATCGTTCGGGCCTTACGTCAATATCGCCCTGGATGCGCAAGGCCAGCCCACACGCGCCCTGCTCGGCTTCGCGCAGAAAGCCGGCGTCGAGTGGACGCAATTGCAACGCGCGTCCGACGCCAGGGGCGAACGTTTCATGCATCGCGCGGTGCGGGCGGGACAATCGATGGCTGCGCTGCTGCCGCAGGTCGTTTCGGAAGCCTTGGCCGGCTTGCCGATCGCCAAACCAATGCGCTGGGGCGATCATGATCATTCGTTCGTGCGTCCGGTGCACTGGCTGGTGATGCTGCACGGTGATCGCGTGATCGAGGGCGGGGTGCTGGGCCTGAAGGGCGGGCGTCAGTCGCGCGGCCACCGCTTCATGCATCCCAAGCCCGTGCATCTGGCCGACGCGGATTCGTATGTCGATTCATTGCGCGCCGCTAAAGTCCTCGTCGATCCGGCCGAGCGGCGCGCGCGCGTTCACGCGCAGGTAAAAATTGCAGCAGCGGCCAATGAATCGCCGCGCCTGTCCGATGCGCTCTGCGACGAGATCGCCAATCTTACCGAATGGCCGGCAGCGATCGCCTGCACTTTCGACCGCGAGTACCTCGCCGTGCCGCACGAGGCGCTGGTGATGACGATGGAGGTGAACCAGAAGTTCGTTCCGGTCTTCGACGGCGAAGGCAGACTGACAGAGCGTTTCATCGGCGTTGCCAATGTCGAATCGAAAGATCCCGCACAAATCCGCCACGGTTACGAGCGCGTGATCCGTCCTCGCTTCGCAGACGCGAAATTCTTCCAGGACGAAGACCTGAAAACGCCGTTGTGCTCGCATCAGCAAGCACTGCGTGAGGTAACGTGGCAGAAAGCACTGGGCAGCCTGTGGGACAAGACCGTGCGCGTGGCCGAACTGTCGCGCGCGATCGCCAATCGCCTGCGCGAATCGGGAATGGAGGTGGATGCCGCACTCGCGACGCACGCGGCGGCATTGAGCCGCTGCGATCTGATGACGCGCATGGTCGGCGAATTCCCCGAATTGCAGGGCGTGATGGGCCGGCATTACGCCCGCGCGCAGGGTGAACGCCCCGAGATCGCCGACGCGCTGGATCAGTTCTACCGTCCACGCAACGCCGAGGATGGCACCGCGCAAGGTGCGCTGGCGCAAGTGCTCTCGATTGCCGACAAGCTCGACACGCTCGCCGGCATTTTTGCGGCCGGGTTGAAACCGACCGGCAACAAGGATCCGTACGCGCTGCGCCGCGCCGCGCTGGGCCTGGCGCGTACGCTGGTCGAGGGCGGAATCGATCTGGATTTGCGGGTGTGGTTGCGGGAGGCGCTGGAGCAGGTTCCAGAAAGCGCATTCGCGAGCGATGCGAAAGCGCAATCGAGCGCCGACGCGCATGCGCGCCGCCTCGAGCTCACCGATGAGCTGTACGCCTTCATCGTCGATCGTTTGCGCAGCTACTACATCGAACGCGGATTCACGCCGCAGCAGTTCGAAGCGGTCGCAGCGATCCAGCCCGCAAGCCTGCTCGATTTCGATCGCCGCCTGCGCGCCGTCGCGGCCTTTGCGCAACGCCCGGAGGCCGAACATCTGGCTGCCGCCAACAAGCGTGTCGCCAACATCCTGCGCAAGGAGGGCATCGATGCGCGTGATGCCGCGTCGCAGCCGATCGACGAGCTGCATCTGCGCGAGCCTGCCGAAAGGGAGTTGTGGCAAGCCCTGCAGGGGGCGACCGTCGAATCCGCGAACGCGCAAGGCGATTACGAGAGCAGTCTTGCCCGGCTGGCGCAATTGCAGACCCCGGTAGACATGTTCTTCGATCATGTGCTCGTGATGGCCGAAGACGCCGCCCTGCGCGCCAATCGCATCCGCCTGCTGGCCAAGATCAAGGCGCAGTTCGACGCGATTGCCGACATCGCGCTGCTCTGATGTCTGACATCGGTTCGCAAGCCGGGCAGCTCTGGTCGCAAGCGCAGAATCATCTGGCAGCCAAGCGGGCGGCGCCGGCCCGCGTGGCGCTGGAAGCGCTGCTTGCGGCGGACCCGGCGCACACGCTGGCGCGGCTGGCACTGTGCAATCTTGCCTGGCGCCAGGATCGCGTGCGCGAAGCGGCAGAGCACGCGCTATGCGCTGCGCGCAGCGTGCCGGACTATCCGGATCTGATTTGCGAAACCGCCGGCGTGTTGCTGCGGGTTGGCGAAACGGTGGCCGCCCGCGAATGTCTGCAACGGGACGTACTGAAGAGCGTCACGTCGGACACCTTGCTGATCCGTCTGGCGGATCATTGGCACGCACTCGGCGAACACGCCGAAGCCTTGGCGCGGGCGGATCGGGCCCGGGAACTGGGCTTCGACGGCGATGGTGTCCGGCATCGGCGCGGCCGCGAGCTGGTCTGCCTGGGCCGGGAAGACGAAGCCGAACCCGAGTTGGAACTGGCGCTCCTGCTGGGGTCCACGCATGGGGAAATCGCGATCGAGCTGGGAAACCTGCGCGTGCAATCGCGCGAGCGCAACCACTTCAACACGCTGGCCGGCGGAATCAAGAATGCGGCGCGCGGTTCGCGCGATCATGCCGCGCTCGAGTTCGCGCTGTACAAGGAGCTCGAGGACGTCGGTCGCTACGACGACGCATGGGCGGCGTTGGCCCGCGCCAACGCGGTGATGGCCCAGCGCAAGCGTTGCGACGTTGCGCGCATGCAGCGCTGGTTCGAACTTTGTGCCGCATTGTGCACCCGTGAGATCTTGCAGCCGGCGCGGACGAGTCCCGACGGCCCGCAACCGATCTTCGTCGTCGGGTTGCCGCAGACCGGCACGCGCGAGGTCGCGGAGTGGCTGGGTCGGCACCCGGATATCGTCGACGCGGGCGAATTGAACGATTTCGAGCAACAACTGCGCTGGGCCGCGGATCGACGCAGCACGCAGGACGAGCAATTCCTGGAACGGGTGCCGATGCTCGATTTCGACGAGATCGGGCATCGCTATCTCGCCCGGACGCAATGGCGCGCGCGCGGCAAGCCGTACTTCGTCGATTGCCGGCCCGACAACTGGATGTACGCGGGAATGATCCACGCCGCCCTGCCGCACGCGCGCATCCTGCACGTCACCAGCGAACCGATGACGGCCTGCTTCGCGCAATACCGCCATTTCTTCGGAGACACGCACGAGTACGCCAGCGATCTTGCCGCGCTGGCGGCGCATCATCGGCAATATCGGAATTTGATGGCGCACTGGCGCACGATCGCCGCGAATGCGATCGAGGAGCTGGCCGTCGCGGAGCTTGCAGACCCATCCCGAGCGCGCAATGTACTGGCGTTCCCGGGCCTGGAAACGGATCATCTCCGATCATTGCTGCAACGCCATGCCCGGGTCGGATGGCGCTTCCACGACAAACACCTCGCACCCATGCGGAAAGCGCTGGAGACGGAATGAGAACCGGAGCCATGATCATGCAAACCCGCGCGATGATGCCCGCGGAGCCGCAACCGATGGCAAGCATTCGCGGGTGCGCGCCACCGATTCGAAAACGCGTGTACAGAGGAAGCGGAGCAAAGTGAACGGATCGCTCCAGGAATATTGGAATCGCGCGCAGCAGTATCTGTCATCCGGGCAGATCGCAGCGGCGCGTGCGCAATACGAGGCACTGGAAGCGCGCGCGCCGGATCACCTCAGAACATTATTGCTGGCGACGCAGATCGCCTGGAACGAAGATCGCGTTCGTGACGCTTCCCGGACTGCCTTGGTTGCTGCACGGGCCGCGGCCGGCAATGCCGCGGCTCTGGACGATGCGGTCCGCGCGCTGGTCGAAGTCGGCGAGGAAAGAGAGGCGATTGCCGAACTGTTGCGGGCGACCCGGTCGGGCGCTGAGCCCGGGCCCTTCCTGTGGGCAGCGGCGCTGCATCTGCAGCGACTGGGGCTGCACGCCGAAGCACTGGCGGTGCTAGAGCGTGTGCGCGTACTCGGCTTCAAGGGACCCGCACTCGACTTCTATCTGGGCCAGGAGCTGCTGTACAACGGGCGTCGGGAAGAAGCCGAGGTCAGGTTGCGCGAGGCGGTCGAACAGGCGCCGGCGTTCGGTACCGCCATGCTCCCGCTGGTACGTCTGCGACGACAGACGAGGGAGGACAATGCGCTCGCTTTGATAGAACGCGGTCTGGGCGAAGCCGCGGGCGGAACGCGCGACGAAGCCGCTCTGGACTTCGCCCGCTATCACACGCTGGAAGACCTCGGCCGTCACGAGGAGGCATGGGAGGCGCTCGCGCGGGGCAACGATCGCATGCGCAAGCGCAACCCGCACGATGCTGCGGAACAGTCGCGGTACGTGGAGCGCTGCATCGCCTCGGTGCGGTCGGAAAATCTCCACGGCGATCCGGCAGATCAGAGCGGTTCCCAGCCCATTTTCGTCATCGGACTTCCGCGATCCGGCTCGACCGTGCTGGAACGCATGCTGGGCAATCATTCCCAGGTGACCAGTGCCGGTGAACTGACCACCCTGGGTCGGGCCTTTCAATGGGCGACCAACGCCCGGGACATCCAGAGCGAATCCTTTCTGGCGAGGCTGCGCGGGCTGGATTTCGCGCAAGTCGGGAAGCGATATCTCGAACAGGCCCAATGGCGCGCCCACGGCAAACCGTTCTTCGTCGACAAGCAACCGCCGAACTGGTGGCTCGCGGGACTGATTCCGGCGGCGCTGCCGAAAGCGAAAATCCTTCATCTCGTGAGGGAGCCGATGGATGTCTGCTTCTCGAATTTCCGGGCGTTCTGTGGCGACGACTATGCCTACTGCTACGACCTCGAGTCGATCGCATCGACGTGGCGCGATTATCGGCGGTTGATGGAGCACTGGCACTCGATTGCACCGGGGGCGATCCTCGATGTGCGCTACGACGCGCTGGTGCGGGAACCCGAAGCGACGCTGCGGGCTGTGCTGGATTTTTGCGGGCTGCCCTGGGAAGCGCATTGCATCGACATTGCGCGCAACAGCACTCCGGTGGCCACGCTCAGCGCGGTCCAGGTCCGCTCGGAGTTGCGGCTGCGCGGCGTGGAAGAATGGGCGCCCTACGCATCGCAGATGGAACCGCTGCAGGGCATGTTGAAGGGCGATAGCGGCTCGACGGGAAGGCAATCACGTGATCGAATCTGAGAGAAATCCTGGCGCGATCGCGAGACACTGGGAGCGTGCCCGCCGCTATCTGTCACGAGGCCAACTGGATCCGGCGCGCGCGACTTTCGAAAGCATGCGCAGCATCGACCGCGATGATGTTCGCACGCACTTCCTGGGTGCGGAGATCGCCTGGCAGACGGATCGCGTTCGGGAGGCGACCGAGCACACCCGCCAGGCCGCGAGCGTGCAAACCGGTGATCCGGATCTGGCTTGTGGAATCATGGATGGGCTGCTTCAGGCCGGTGAATACGTGCTCGCCCGCGAAGTGCTGGAACGCCCGGTACTGGCTCAGGCGACCTCGCCGCAATTGCTGATGCGACTGGCCGGATATCGGCAACAACTGGGAGAACATCCCGTTGCGCTGGAGTTGCTGGAGCGCATCCGTGAGGCAGGCGGCGATACCCCGGACTCGTTTTACTACAGGGGTCAGCAACTGATTTTCAATGGCCGCTTGCAGTCGGCCGAAGCGGAGCTCGAGTCTTGCCTGCGAGCGCGTCCCGAACACGGCAGGGCGGCCCAGGTGCTCTCGCGATTGCGGCGACAAACTCCCGAAGACAACCATCTGGACCGTTTGAAGGAAGGTCTCGGGCGCGTGACGCCGGGAACCCTCGATCACGCCGCGCTGGAGTTCGCGCTGTACAAGGAGCTGGAAGACCTCGGGCAATGGCAGGAAGCCTGGGACGCGCTGGAGCGCGGCAACGGGGTGATGAGCAGGCGCAATCGTGTCGATGTGGTCAGATTCGGCGTGTTCCTCGAACAACTGCTCGCGCGCTGCACGTCGAACACTTCCCGCACGGCCAACGAAAATTCCGGGCCACAGCCGATCTTCGTGGTCGGCCTTCCGCGCTCCGGTTCCACCGTGCTCGAGCGCATGCTCGGCAACCATCCCGACATCGCCGCCGCCGGGGAATTGCAGGATTTCGGCAAACAACTCCACTGGGTCGCCGATACGCACAATCTGTTCCACACGGAGTTCCTGCGGCGTCTGCGTGATCTCGATGTCGACGCCTTGGGACGACGTTATCTGGAACAGACCCGATGGCGCGCGCAAGGCAGGCCGTTCTTCGTCGACAAACAGCTTGCGAACTGGATGCTGCTGGGGCTGATTCGCGCGGCGCTGCCGCGCGCGCGGATCCTGCACATGGTGCGCCCGCCGATGGACGTCTGTTTTTCCAACTGGCGGGCCTATTTCGGTGACACCCACACCTACAGCTACGATCGGACCAACCTCGCGGCCTATTATCAAAACTACTCGCGGACTATGGCGGGATGGCATCGCGCATTCCCCGGTGAAATCCTGGACGTGTCCTATTCGAAGCTGGTCGAGTCTCCAGGAGAAACGATCCGCGAAGTGCTGGAGTTCTGCGGCATTCGCCATGTGCCGGAATGCGCGGATATCTCGCGCAGTCGCTTGCCGGTGGCCACGCTGAGTTCCGCCGCCGTGCGGAATGGATTGCATGCCCCTGCGAGTCCCGGATGGCTCCACTATGCGGCGCAACTTTCGGACCTGCGTGGCGCGCTCGACCGGATGGAATCGCCGGAACGCGCCAAGGCATGAGCGGACCCGTCGAAAAGCCCTGGCAACGGGGAAAGCGATACCTGGCGCAAGGGCAGCTCGCACCCGCGCGCGCGATGCTCGAATCCCTGATGCGTCTGGACGCGGAGGATGCGAGGACGCATCTGCTTCGAAGCAATGTGCTGTTCGCGGAGGACCGATTGCGCGAGGCGGCCGAGGTCGCGCTCGCCGCCGCGCACCGCCCGATGGACTCTCTCGCGCTACGCCTCGATGCGGTGGATGCCCTGCTGAAAACAGGCGAAACCGTCGCGGCGCGCAATTGCCTGGCGCATGCCCCGATCGCGAGCGGCTCGCGGGACGATCTGACGCGGGCGGCGGTGCAGTGGCAATCGCTGGGCGAACATGCAGAGGCGCTCCGCCTGCTGGAGGGAATGCGCCAGCCCGGGATCGACGATCAGGAAGCCAGCTTCTATCGCGGCGTGCAACACGGGTTCATGGGTGATCTCGAACGGGCCGAAGCGGAGTTGCAACGGTGCGCGCAAACCGTGCCGCCGCAAGGGCGAGCGTTCGTGGAATTGGCGCGGTTGCGGCGTCAGACACCGGAGCGCAATCATCTGGAATTGCTGCAGCAGCAGTTGACGCGCGTGGAGCCGGGCAGTGAGAACCATGCGGCTTTGCAATTCGCCTTGTACAAGGAACTCGAGGACCTGGGTCGGTACGACGAAGCCTGGGAAGCGCTGACCGCGGGGAATGCGCTCATGAACGCTCGCCTGCGCTACGACCCAGAAGCGGAACGAAATCTCGTGGACGGGTTGATCGAAGCATGCGCCGGACGTTTCGAGAAGCAGGCGGATGCGAAGGCCGAAGGACCCTCACCCATCTTCGTCGTGGGATTGCCCAGGTCAGGCACCACGCTCCTCGAACGGATCCTGGGAAATCATTCGCAGGTGATGTCAGCAGGAGAGTTGCCGGATTTCGGCCTGCAACTGGCGCGCTGTGTCGACCGGCGGCGCATGAGCGGCAAGGCTTTCCTTGCGAGTTTGCAAAATCTGGACTTTGCCGAACTGGGGCGCCGCTATCTTGCACAGACACAATGGCGCGCGAAGGGCCGTCCTTACTATCTCGACAAGCAGCCGTCCAACTGGATTCATGCGGGGCTTGTTCACCTGGCATTGCCGCACGCGCGCATCGTGCATCTGGTGCGCGAGCCGATGGATGTCTGCTTCTCCAACTATCGCGCATTCTTCGGGAACGCCTATGCATACAGTTATGATTTCTCGTCGCTCGCGCACCATCACGCCGAATATCGGCGGCTGACGAAGCATTGGCAGACATCGATCCCGGAAAGGATGCTGGAAGTCGAATATTCCCGACTGGTGCACGAGCCGGAAACGGTTGCGCGGGAGGTATTCGCCTTCTGCGGAATCCCCTGGGAACCGGATTGCACGGATCTCTCGCGCAACGATTCGCCGATCGCCACGCTCAGCCTCGCGCAGGCGCGAAATGCCATTCGCACCGACACCGCCGAGGCCTGGCGTCCATACGCGGACCGCATGGGCGTGCTGCGAAATGCCTTGGAGAGACGAACATGATCGACAGGTGTCGCTGATGGCGACCATCGAAGGCTTGTGGCGGCGCGCCAAGATCTATCTCGACACGGGGCAGGTTTGGTCTGCGCGCGCGACGTTGCAGACCTTGATCGCGCGCGATCCCGGGCACCTGGGCGCCCTCCTGATCCTGGGCGGGATCGCCTGGTCCGAGGATCACGTGCGCGAAGCCACCGGATACGCGCACGCAGCGGCAGACTTGGTCGGCGATGATCCCGTGGTGATCATCGCCGTGATCAACGCATTGGTGCAGTCCGGCGAAACCGTCGCCGCGAGGGATCTGTTGCGGCATCCTGCGCTGTCCGGCGAAAAGATGACGGCGTCGCTGTTCCTGCATCGCGCGCGCTCCCATCAAATTCTGGAGCAACATGCGCAGGCGTTGGAGTGCTACGACCGCGCGCATGCGTTGGGGACGGATGGCGTGCAGTTCCGCTTTTTCAGGGCCACGCAGCTTGCGTTCAACGGCCGCCTGGAAGAAGCGGAATCCGAGCTGGAGCGGTGCGTCGAAATGGAAATCCCGTTCGGCCGCGCATACGTGGAGCTGGCGCGTTTCCAGCGCGCAACGCCCGAGCGCAATCATCTGGTGCAGATCGCGGCCCGGATCGGTCAGGTGGAGCCGGGCAGCGAGAACGAGGCTGCGCTCGAATTCGCGCGCTACAAGGAGCTGGAAGACCTTGAACGATACGACGACGCGTGGCGAGCGCTGAGCAAGGCGAACACCGTCATGTCGGCGCGCGTGCAGCAGGACGTGGCGCGCGATGCACGTTTGCTGGAGCAGCAGTTGAATCTGTGCGACGCCGAGTTCTTGCGTCCTGCCGGCGGCAATCATGCCGACGAACCGCAGCCCATTTTCATCATCGGCATGCCGCGTTCGGGCACGACGCTGCTGGACCGCCTGCTCGGCGCACATCCGGCGGTCGAGTCCACGGGCGAGCTTCGGGATTTCGGGCAGCAGATGAGGTGGATGACCGATCACTGCGGCGTGCTGGCGCCGGACGAACGCACGCTGGAATGTCTGCCGACACTGGATTTCCCCGAACTGGGAAGGCGTTACCTGGCGCAGACGCAATGGCGCGCGCAGAACAGCCGGTATTTCATCGACAAGCTGCCGGCGAACTGGGTCGTGGCAGGCCTGATCCACAAGGCGCTGCCGAATGCTCGGATCGTGCATATGGTTCGCGATCCCATGGACGTGTGCTTCTCCAACTTCCGGGCGTTCTTCAGCGACGGCTATGCCTGGTCCTACGATCCGGCGGCGTTGACGGCCCACTACCGGCAATACAGGACCGCCATGGCGCACTGGCATCGCACGTTGCCGGGAGTCATCCTGGATGTTGCCTACGCCGACCTGGTCGCGGATCCGGAAGCAACCCTCCGCCGGGTGCTGTCCCATTGCGATCTCGAGTGGGATCCGGTTTGTATCGACGCCAAGGCCAATGCTGCGCCCGTGGCCACCCTGAGTTTTGCGCAGGCGCGACAGCCGGTACACGACCGCTCCCTTGGCGCATGGTCGCCTTACAAGGATCAACTCGAGGGGATGCGGCGCGCGCTTTCCGACTGGATCCGCGCCTAAAAAAACGGCCCCCGAAGGGGCCGTCGAATGGATCGAAGCGGTAGAGCTTACTGGCCGGATTTGCCGGGGCCGAGGTGCACGCCCATTTCCAGGAACACGGAGCGTCCCAACGCACTCCAGTTCAGGAAGTTGTAGTACGGATAACCCGTGCTCGGATCGATCGGCGGCTTCTTGTCGAACAGGTTGTTGGCCGTCAACTGGATGTAGGCATTGTCGTCCGCCAGCGAGTAACGGATGTTGGCGTTGTAGTAGATCTGCGGGCTGGTGGTGCCCGTGAAGCTGAAGTTCACCGTGCGGCCATAGCGGACCGCATGCAGGGTCGACGACCACGGACCGATGTTCCACGTCACGGTGCCGTTGCCGATCGTCTTGAACTCGTACGAGTTGTAGTTGTGCAGCAGGTCGATCTCGGGGTCGCCCGGCTTGTTGGTGAACTTGTGATTGAGTTCGTCGTAGTACGACGCGCCGAAGATGAAGTCGCCGAACCGGCCTGCATCGACGCGGTAGTCGAGCGAGGCCTGGATGCCGTCCACCGTTTCGGACGCGATGTTGACCGGACCCACCGAGAGGTACTGGATGGTGTTGGCCGCCAGGCCGAACGGATAATCGGCCGGATAGCGGACCACACGCGAGAACGCATCGACGCAGGTGGGCGAGTTCGGGTCGAATACCTGTCCGCCGAACGAGGTGCCGAGTTGGCAGTTGGACTCGGTTTCCAGCAGGTCGTTGATGCTCTGCGTCCGGATCTCATCATCGATCTTGATGTGCTGGTAATCGACCTTGACGTCGAAATTATGGGACGGCGACCACACCGCGCCGTATCCGAACGACTTCGAGTTGACGTTTTTCAGATCGGAATTGCCGTTGTTGCGTCCGAACACGCTTTCGGCATAGGCATCGCACTCGCCGAATGACGTGACGCCCGGGTTCTGCAGACGACACAAGGTGTAGTCGGTTCCGGTGGTATAGAAACCACTGTTCTTGGCGAACAGGAATTCCATGTCCGGCGCGCGGAAGGCGGTCGCATAGGTTGCACGCAACAGCAGCGAATCCCACGGGCGGAATTCCAGGCCCAGCTTGTAGGTGGGCTTGGAATCCACGCGGAACCCGGAGTCGTACCGGTCGTAACGCGCCGATGCATCAGCGGTCAGCATGCTGAAGATCGGAACGCGCAGTTCCGCGCCGATCGAGCCATGCTTGCGGTTGCCCGAACCCGCGGTTCCGGTCAAGCCGACGAACTCGCCATTGGCCAGACGCGGATCGACGGGATTGTTGAAGGCCTGGTTGCCGTACTGAATCACACCCGCAAAACCCGCCGGACCGGCCGGGAGATTGAACAGGTTGGTGTTGGTGAAAACGGCGGTCGCGTTCTGCTGCCAAGAAATGGACTGGCTCTTGACGAAGTCCGACATCGCGTCGTACTGCGCCACGGTCAGCGGCGTGTAGAAGTGATCGTAGTTGATGTTGTACACCGGGAAGCCGTAACCCAGCGGATCGGTGCCGGGAAGCTGCGGGCCGAGATACCAATCCTGCATCGGCTTGTTCAGCGGCCAGCGCTGCGAAGAGGACGTGCTGACCTGCGAGCGGTTGTAGTACGCGTCGTACGCCCAGTCGGAATCACCGAAGTTGCCGCGCAGGCCGAAGTTGGCGTTGTACTGCTTGGTGATAACCGTGGTCATCGCACCGCCGCGCCCGCCGATCTCTTCCGGGGTGAAGATGCGCTGGGTGAGTTCCAGGTCACCCGGAATGCCGTAGTAACCGAGCGGGTTCTGCCTGGCGTTGTTGGCCCAGAAATACTGCGCATACGCGTTGCCGGAATTGGCCAGCGCCGGGTTGTAGTACGTGAACAGGTAGGGACCGCTGCTGAATTTCGGCTTGCTGTAGCTGTAAAGGATTTCTGCGTATGCCTCGGTGTTGTCGTTGAGGTGGTAACCGAGGTTGAGGAACCCGTTCGCGGACTTGTTCTCGTTCGAGATCGTGGCATACCCGGGCTGGTCGTAGCTGCCGCAGTAGTAGCCGTGACCGGCGCGATAGTTGTAGTCGATCGTGCCGCCGTCGAGGTAATGCAGCGGATCGCACTGGGCCGCGCCCGGATCGACGTAGTTGCCGTCGGGCGTGCCGAACGCGCTCGCGATCATGAAATTGCGCGAAGCCGCGCCATCGCCGTTCGGAGCGTCCAGGTACGAATCCATGAACGAACGCTGGGATGCCCAGATCGGATTCTGGTTGTCCAGTTGCAAGGCGTAGTTGATGTCCAGCTTGCCGGCGGTGGTACCGCCCGCGATCGTGAAGCGCTCGTTCTGGCCACCACCTTCGGTGTAGCCGCCGCCGCGGAAGCTCAGATCCACGCCTTCCATGTGCTTCTTCAGGACGATGTTGATCACGCCCGCGATGGCGGAAGAACCGTACAGCGAGGATTGTCCGCCCGTCAGGATGTCGATGTGATCGACGACGCTCGTCGGAATGGTCGCCAGGTCGACGAAATTACCGGTTCCGTTGTACGGAAGCGGATAATCGGCCAACGGATGGCCATTGATCAGGATCAGGGTGAACCCCGGATCCAGGCCGAACAGGCTGATCGTATTGGCAGCCGGGGTGAATCCATTGGTGAATTGCGCATCCTGCACCGAACCGGTCGATACCGGTTGCGACTTCAACGCGTCATAGACGTTCTTGAAGCCCTGAGTTTCGATGTCCTTGGAAGTGATCGTCAGGACCGGAGATGCAGTTTCGATTTCCGCCTGCGGAATCAGCGAACCGGTCACCACGACAGCTTGAAGGGTTTTCTTCTCGCCCTTGTTCTGTGATTGTGCCGAAGCCGATTGGTCTTGCGTTTGAGCGCTGTTGTCCTGCGCCCATGCGCCACCAGTCATGAACAGCCCCGCGCAGATAGCGGTGGCCAGAATTTTGCGATTCATTCGGAATACTCCCCGGGGGTTATGTCGATCGTACGAACTGCTTGGGTTCCTGCCGGTCCGGACCGGCCGCACAAATCCATTTATGCAGAGGAATCCTGCGGGAGCTGCGCACCTCTCCCGCGCGCAGGTGTGCGGACCATAACGCAGCTTTAACGGGGAATCAACTTGCCCGATTCGGCCCCGCTTGACGTCCGATTAACTTTTCTTTAGCTTCAGCCGCGCATCAGGATTGGGGAGTGGAGTGGGGCCGGCGGCCAACGTGCCGCCGGCTTCATACCGCGAGCTGCTTTGCTCAATCGTGAAATCCCGGTTGACGTTCCCTGCACGAAGCGGGGAATCGCCAAAGGCGATCCTGCTCATGGTCTTTCGCCGCGCTGCCGTGCCCGGTAGCATTACCGGCTCGACGCCTTTGCGCGCTTTCGTTGACCCAGAAGGAATCCTCAATGCGCAAGCTTGCTTTGCCGCTGGTGATCGCCGTGCTCCTGCTCGGCGCCTGCAGCGGGCAGTCCAACAACGAGGGCAACAACGCCAATACGAGCCAGCCCGAGCAGGCACCTGTTCCGAGCGCCGTCACCGGAACGGTCAATCTCGC
>DASXWZ010000191.1:0-2708 GCA_036503375.1 Rhodanobacteraceae bacterium
CCAACGATCCGCAGGTGCAGTTCGTCAAGCACATCCTCGGCAGCACCGAGGACGTCTGGAGTGCCGATTTCCAGCGCATGGGCCGGCAGTACGTCGATCCGAAGCTGGTGCTGTTCCACGGCCAGGTCGGCACGGCATGCGGCGGCGCGTCCTCCGCGGTCGGACCGTTCTATTGCCCCGGCGACAAGCAGGTATATCTCGACCTGGATTTCTTCCAGGAACTCGCCACGCGCTTCCACTCCGACAGCGATTTCGCGCGCGCCTACGTGATCGCGCACGAAATCGGCCACCACGTGCAGGACCAGCTCGGCATCATGGATGCCGAGAAGGAAGCGCAGTCGCGCGGCGCGCCGATGGAAGGCGCGAACGGCCTGTCGGTGCGGCTGGAATTGCAGGCCGATTGTTTCGCCGGCGTCTGGGCCAACCAGTCGCAGCAGCAACTGCAATGGCTGCAGCCGGGCGACGTCGAAAGCGCGCTCGGCGCTGCTTCTCAGATCGGCGACGACACCCTGCAGAAAGAATCGCAGGGCACCGTGATGCCGGACTCCTTCACGCATGGCACGTCCGCACAACGCGTGCGCTGGTTCAAGACCGGATTTCAGTCCGGAGACGTCGGCGCGTGCGATACGTTCAAGACGCAGGAGTTGTAGCCCGGATGAAGCCGCGCAGCGGCGCAATCCGGGACACGATGCAGATATTCCCGGATTCCGCTTCGCTTCATCCGCGCTACTTGTGTTGCTCCGGTTTGGGCGTCTCCCGCACCGGCAGCGGCACGTTGCAGAGGTCGATCCGTCCGGCCTTGTGCAGATACCACGCATCCGAACGGTTGCGGCGCGACTCGACCAGCGCGACGAAGGTGGGCGTGTCGGTGCGCAGCACCTCGAGGTGCATCCGCTGTTTCGGCGGAAGATCGGATGCGAGGCGCACGCTCACGATCGGCGTTTGTTGCGAAGGCTTTTCGTAGAAACCGAGTGGGCCGGTTCCGCGCGGCAGCGCGGCAAGCAATTCCATGCCTTTCACCACGCGTCCGACCAGCGCGATGTTGCGATCGAGCTGGCGAGGCGCCTGGCCGATCACCACGTACAGTTCCGTGCCGGGCCCCGAATCGGGCGCGTTGTCGCGGCCGGCGCCGACCATCGCATAGCAATGCGCCAGCCAGGTCTTGTTGGTCTTCGGATCGCGCGCGGCAGGGAAGCCGTTGCTGAAGCCAACCTGCGGCGCGTACACGTCGCCATCTGGTAACACCGTGAAAGGCAGTTTCGGATCGATATCGCGCTCGAATTCCGCCGGAATGGTGTTCCTTGCCGTGCCGACCGATTTCTTGTGAGTGGGATGTTCGGCTTCCGCCTGCGGGTCGCCCCATTGCGTCACGAAATCGTCCTGCACGCGCAGGATCGCGAGGCCGTCCCAGTAATGTTCGTGCGCCAGCGTGCGGATGTTCTGCGCGTGCAGCGGCGCGTAGGCGGGATTGAGTTCGATCACCACGCGGCCCCTGGGCAGATCCATGTACAGCGTGTTGGCAGGATCCAGCGGTCGCCAGTCGGAGGGTTTCGACGCGTCCAGCACCTGCTGCATGGTGGGCGCGGGTTTTTTCGGCGCGTCGGCGGCGAATGCCGCGCCCATCGCCAGCACCAATCCCAATGCCAGCATCGAAAGTTTCATCGTCCGCTCCCGCAATGGTCGGAGCGGCATCATACCTTCAAGGCGCGTGCGCGTTTTCGACAATCCTTTCGATCGCGACCGGCAGGTAGCGCCGCGCGTAGGCGGGGCCGAGTTGCGCGAACACGCGGCGAGCCTGGTCCAGGCGCGCATCGTCCGGCGCGTACACGAACAGGAAGGCGCCGCCGTCGCGCGCAAGATCGGCGTCCTCGCGCAGGTAGCCCGTTTCCGTGCCGGCGAATTCCACGAGTTTCTGCTCCATGCGTTCCAGCCAGCTCGCGCCGTGGCGCGATTCCAGTTGCGCGATCACGAATTCGCCGGTCGCCGCGCGCACGTCTTCCGCCGGCACGCCGGCCTTGCGAAACGCGGCTTCGGCGGCCTCGGCATCGGCGATGTTGTGGTAGCCCGCGATGATGTAATGGCGCGGATAGAAGATGCCGAACGAATGATCGCCTTCCTTGAAGAACGCCCAGTGCTGGGTCATGGCGCTTGCCCTCCCGCTGCGGAAAGGAATTCCTTGTCCAATCCTAGTCAGGGCGCCTTATGCTGGCGTGAACGTGCGCGGCGAACGCCTACTTCACCGGCATTCCGGCTTGCGCGCCTTGATCCACGTCGAGCAGGAACAATTGATCGCCGCCGCTGCCGGCAGAAAGGATCATTCCCTCGCTGACACCGAAGCGCATCTTGCGCGGCGCGAGGTTGGCGATGAAGACGACGTTGCGGCCGACCAGTTTCTGCGGCTCCGGATATGCGGCCTTGATGCCGGAAAAGATCTGCCGCTTGCCCAGTTCTCCGGCATCCAGTTCGAGCCGCAGCAGCTTGTCCGAACCTTCGACGTGTTCGCACACCAGCACCTTGCCGATGCGCAAATCGAGCCTGGCGAAGTCGTCGATGGAGATGGTTTCGGGCCTCGGGACCCGGGACTCGGGACTCGGGGGAATGGGTTGCGAATTCGACATGGTGGATGTGCGCGCTTTTGAGCCCTCCCCTTCAAGGGGGTTGGGTGGGGATGGTGGTTGCTTTGCAGCACTCGGCTGCAGCGATTCTTT
>DASXWZ010000192.1:0-5333 GCA_036503375.1 Rhodanobacteraceae bacterium
CAAAGGGCGTTTTCGGCTTCGCGCCGTGATTCACAATGGCTCATTTACGTGCCAAGCGGGTCAAATACCGGACCTGTCGCCCCTGCGGTACGCTGCAGGATAAGCGGGCAAGGCCGGAGCATCCGAGAGGCTTGGTTGATCCCGCCTTTGTCACAGGCGGCAAGCCGCCTCCTTGCCTTGAGGCCGCCCCGGCAAAAATGGGCGCCACTTCTTCCCTTCAACCCTGTGACCGCTTCACCGGTTTCACGTCTTTTTTCTTGGGCGGATTCGCCGCTTCGCAGATCTTCCAGAGGTAGAAGCTCGCGAGGGTGCGGTACGGCGACCAGATCACGCCGAATTCCTCCAGTTCCAGCGGCTTCGGCATTTCCTTCATGCGGTGAACGATCTGCGCGCCCTTGCGGATGCCGAGGTCGTGCACCGGCAGCACGTCGGCGCGGCCGAGGCGGAACATCAGCATCATCTCCACCGTCCAGCGGCCGATGCCGCGCACCTGGATCAGGTGATCGATCAATTCCTGGTTGCCCATGCGCGCGAGCTGTTTCTGCGTTGGCACGATGCCCGCGCGCGATTTGGCGGCGAGATCGCGCAGCGCCGCGATCTTGTTGCGCGACACGCCGGCCGCGCGCAGCGCTTCGTCGCTCGCCCCTTCGATCCCCGCGACGGTGATCTTCTTTCCCCGCGGCATCAGCTTCTCGACGCGTCCGACGATCGTCGCCGCGGCCTTGCCCGAAAGTTGCTGATAGAGGATCGCGCGCGCCAATGCATCGACCGGATCGAAGCGCGCGCTGAAGTCGCGCTGCAGAGGGCCGATCTTCTTCATCCACGCTGCGAGTTTCCGGTCGCGCCTGTGCAGGTGCGTCACCGCGGAGTCGTAGTCGAAACCGCGCTGGATCAACGTCGTTGCCATGTCTTCAATCGCTCCGTATCAATGCAAGACCCAGCGCAATCCAGCCGAGGATGAAGGCCACTCCGCCAAACGGCGTGATCGCGCCAACCCAGTGCGGCGCGCCCAGCGCCAGCGCATAGAGGCTGCCGCAGAACAGCAGCACGCCGATGGCGAAGAGCCACATCGCCACCCGCGCAGTGGATCGCGGCGGCCGCATCATCGCCGCCAGCGCGAACGCCAGCGTGTGCCAGAAGTGGTATTGCACCGCGATGCGCCAGATCTCCAGCGACGCCGGGGGCAGCGCGTTGCGCAACGCGTGCGCGCCGAACGCGCCGAGCGCCACGGCACTGGCACCCATGGCTGCAAGCACGATGCCTTGCCAACCCCATAGCGAACGCACCGGCGCGGCGCTCAAGTGACCGCGCCTCCTGCTCTGCGCCGGGCGCGCCAGGCGCCATAGGCCAGCGCGACCAGCGTCAGCAGGATCGGCATCAACAGGATGTCGATGAATTTCAGCCGCGCGCCCAGCGTCTCGATGTCGGCGTCCAGTTGCCGCTGCACTTCGCGCAGCTCGGTGCGGATCTGCAGCTTGCGCTTCATGAACTGGTCGATCGCGCTCTTCTGCGAGGCGTTCGAGCCGTTGCCGCCCCGGCTTTGCAATTGCGAGAGCCGGGTTTCGGTATCGGCCAGTTCCACCAGCAGCTCGTTCTGCTTGGCCTTGAATTTCTCGTCGGCGGCGCGGCGCAGGTTTTCGACGGTG
The DNA here is from genome assembly GCA_036503375.1 of Rhodanobacteraceae bacterium. GTDB lineage: Bacteria > Pseudomonadota > Gammaproteobacteria > Xanthomonadales > Rhodanobacteraceae > 66-474. The sequence continues at coordinate 1,647 of DASXWZ010000192.1, forward strand.
GTGAACGGACGATCCGCCACCGCGCGGCCGCGGATGGAGATCAGGTCGGAAGATCCGGCCATGGCATCCACCGCGTTGAGGAAGAAGTCGCCATTGTTGGCGAAGGCATTGGTCAGGGTCTGGCCGAACGATGGCGTGAGTTGCACCCAAAGCCGGTCCGACAGCACGTCGCTGTCGGCCACCAGCAGCACTTGGCACTGCGCGTTTGCGCGGGCAAGGTGATCCGCCCCGGTGCGTTGCGGAAATGCGGAAGCGAAGCGACCGATCGCGCGCGCGGCGATCGCGTAATGCTCTCCGGTCGGTGCGTATCCCGCGTAGAGCGTCGCCGGATCGATCGCTTCGCGCACGCGCGTCGCGGGCGCGGCCATCGCGCCCGCCGAACTCTGGATCAAGGGCACCAGCCGGGTATTCGTGTCCGGTGCAAGTTCAAAATGACCCGCGCTGGAAACATTGATCGTGCCGAGCGCGGCGGTGACGGGATCGTCGCGGTTCAGGTCACTGCCGGAAAAACCCAACACCGCGGGATGCCGTACCGGCGCGGTGTCCGGGCTGGGCTGGATGGTCAGCGCGCGCTCGCGATCGAGCACGACCCGGTCTGGATCGAAGCCGATGCCCCAGGCCTTGAACAGGCGCGGCAGGTCGGAGGCGCGGCCGGCGTCCAGTTCCACGTCCGGATCGACGAACACCACCAGTTTGCCGCCGTGCAGAACGTATTGATCGATCGCGTACGCCGCGTCGTCGGGCAGCGCGCGCGGTGCGATCAGCACCAGCACGCGCGTGGCCGGATCGATTTTCTTCAAACCCTGCACCTGCAGCAGATGCACGTCGAACAACTGACGCAACTGCTGCAACGCCGCCCACGGCCGTTGCGCCTGCTGGCCCTGTTCATCGACGCCGCCGGCGATCGGCAGCGAGCTCAATACGTCCACGCGCGGCTTGCCGGACTGGCTCAATTCCAGGATCAGCTTGGCGATGTCGTATTCCAGCAACGGCTCGCGATCAAGCGCGAAGGAGGGAATCGATCCGCTGCGGCCGTCGGCAAGATTGCGCGCAGCCAGACCAAAATAGATATTTTCTTCACCAGAGTTGTAGGGCATCGCGGTGAGGCCGGCGGCAGATGCGCGATCCTCGTCTTCGGAATAGGGTTGCGGATCGATCACCTGCAGGCGGATGCGGCCGCCCGAACGGCGGGACATTTCATCCAGCATGTCGCCGACGCGCTGGCGATAGGCGCGCAGTTGCGGCAAGTCGCGGCTGACGCGATCGGAGAAATACAGCGTCAACTGCAGCGGCTGCCGCAGCGAGGAGACGATGTGCACCGTGCCTTGCGAAAGCGTGTACAGCTTGTCCGCCGTGAGGTCCACGCGCGCGCCACGCAGCGCCGTGGAACTGCCCAGCACCAGCAGCACGTACAGGGCCGCCAGCAGGATCAGCGCGGCGGTCGCATTCAGGCGCGGGCGTTTTCCCCAGTACATCAGGGTCTGCCAACACGCGGCCAAACGAGCCGCGTTGCTTCCGCAGCGGCTGTCAGACAAGGCGCGCGGCGCAGCGCCATAGCACTTCTATGGCCAAGCCGCGCAACGCAGTATGGCGGCCGCTGCGAAGCAACCCGAAGGGCCGTGGCCCTTTGCCCGCATGGCTGCGTCATCGTTCGTCTATGTATCGACATACATCTTCCTCACTCTTCCTTGCCCTGCAGACAAAGGGCCGACGACGCGACCGTCTGGCCGCGTGCTGGCAGGCCCTACACGCCTCGCTTCGTGTCGAGCACGATCACGCACGCAGTCAGCCAGAACGCGATCGTCAGGATGAAATACGCCATGTCGCGCAGATCCAGCACGCCGCGCGAGATCGCGTTGAAATGCGAATAGAGACTCAAGTCCGCGAGCGCGTCGGCCAGCGCAGGCCAACCCAAGGCCTGCAGCGGACCCTGCACCAGCGGATAGCCCGCCATCAGCAACAGGAAGCAGATCGCCACGGTGAGGATGAAGGCGATCACCTGGCTGCGCGTCAGCGCGGAGACGCATTCGCCGATGGCGAGGAATGCGCCGGCCAGCAGGAAACTGCCGACGTAACCGGCGAGGATCACCCCGTTGTCGGGATTGCCGAGGTAGTCGACCGTGAGCCACATCGGAAACGTCAGCGCCAGCGCAACGCCCACGCAAATCCATGCCGCGCAGAATTTCGCGAGCGCGGCCTGCCAGGGACGGATCGGCAAGGTCAGCAACAATTCCAGCGTGCCGCTGCGGCGTTCTTCCGCCCAGAGGCGCATCGCCACCGCGGGCACCAACACCAGGTAGAGCCAGGGATGGAACTGGAAGAATGGTTGCAGGTCGGCCTGTCCGCGTTCGAAGAAGCCGCCGAGGTAGAACGTCAGCGCACCCGCCAGCAGCAGGAAGATCACCGTGAACAGCCACGCCACCGGCGTGATCAGGTAACCGCGCAGCTCGCGCAGCAGCACGCCGGCGAACGCGCTGCCGTGCAAATCGTGTTTTTCCGTTGGCAGCACCATCCCCTCCTAAATCCTCCCCCTGAGGGGAAGGACTTCGAAACAGCGCCCGTTTCTCCCCTTCCCCTTCAAGGAGAGGTCTTCACAGCGGCGCTCGCCGTACTCCCTCCCCTTCAAGGGGATGGCTGGGGTGGGGATGGTGTCATTGGCTCGCACGCTCATGCGGCTTTCGCCTTGGTGCCGCCTTCGGTGATGCTGCGGAATACTTCATCCAGCCGCCCGCGCTCCAGTTGCAACTCGTCCACCTGCACGCGCTGGGCTTCCAGCAGATCCTGAACTTCGCCGAGGATGTGCTTGCCCGCGCGCGGAAACACGGTGACGCGGCCATCGGCCGGATCGACCTCCACGCTGTCCACTTCCGGCACCCGCGCCAGCAGCTCGCGCAACAGGGCGTTGGCCGGCGCGTGGAAACTCACCGCGCCGTGGTAGCGCGATTGCATTTCCAGTTCCGCCGGCGTGCCCTGCGCGCGCAAACGTCCACCCGCGAGAATGGCGACGCGGTTGCACACCGTGCGCACCTCGTTGAGCGCGTGCGTGCACAGGATGATGGCGCGGTCGCGCGCCATGTTTCGGATCAGCGCGTGCACCTCGCGCTGCTGGTTGGGATCGAGTCCGTCCGTCGGTTCGTCGAGAATCAGCGCCGGCGGATCGTGCAGGAGCGCCTGCGCCAGGCAGACGCGGCGGCGGAATCCTTTCGAAAGCGTTTCGATCGATTGTTCCAGCACCGACTGCAATTGCAGCAGCGCGATCATTTCGTCCAGCCGGCGATTGCGCGGGACGCCGGTGAGCCCGCGCACGCGCGCCACGAAAACGAGGAACTCGCGGACCTTCATTTCGCCGTAGCTCGGCGCACCTTCGGGCAGGTAACCCAGCGCACGCCGCGCCGGGATCGGATCGCGCACCACATCGTGCCCGCACACCCGCGCGCGGCCGGAGCTCGGCAGCAGGAATCCCGCGATCATGCGCATCGAGGTGGATTTGCCCGCGCCGTTGGGACCGAGCAGCCCCAGCACCTGCCCCGCCGCCACGCGCAGATGCAAATCATCGACCGCTTGCAACGCGCCGTAGCGCTTGCCCAGTCTCTCTGTTTCGATCATCCGCGGATTCTAATGCGCGGCGCTCCATAAAAAGCGTCCAAACAAAAAGCCCGCCGTTGTTCCGGCGGGCTTCGTCGTTGC
>DASXWZ010000193.1:0-8066 GCA_036503375.1 Rhodanobacteraceae bacterium
CGGGCTCATCCTGTGCAACAAACGCGAAGCTTTTCCCGTCCGGACTCCAAGAATAGTCGTCCACGCCTTGCTTGTTGTCGGTGACGCGCAATGCGTCGCCGCCATCCGCGCGCATCACGAATATCTGGGTTTCCTTCGTCTTCGGATCCTTTGCAAGGAAGGCGAGGTGCGAGCCGTCGGGGGACCAGCGCGGCGAAGACAGACTTTCGCGTTTGAAGATGAGCGTGCGGCGTGCGCCGCTCGCCACTTCCACCAGATCGATCTCGACCTTTGCCTTGTCGGTCTTCCAGTCCGGCGTGGACACGGTGAGAGCGATTTCCTTGCCGTCCGGGGATATCTGCGGATCGCCCAGGGTCACGATCTTCTGCAGATCGTCGAACTGGAAAGCGGCCGCCAGCGCGTTCGCCGGCGGCCACGCCAGAAAGCAGATCAGGCAGAGGCGGGCGCAGCGCGTGGATCGCACAAATGTTCGCCACCGCGAGATGCCCCTCGGGACATCCCGCGGAAGCTCAAGCTCATCCACCGTTGTTGCCGCCCAGCTTCACGTTCATTTCCAGGAAGTAGGCGCGGCCGATCGCATCGAACCACTTCGTGTAGTAGTACGGATAACTGGTCCAGGTGTCGTCGATCGGCGGACGCGCGTCGAACACGTTGTCGACGATCAGCGAAACGTTGACGTTGGGCGCGACCCGGTAGCCGAACGTCGCGTTGTAGAGGAACGTCGGAGCCAGGCGGCGGGTGCCGTCGTAATTCGGTATTCCACCCAGGCGCGAGCCGTACAGCGTCGTTGTGAAATCGTGGTAATTCCACGTCACCGAAGCGTTGGCCTTGGTGCGCGGAATCAGGTAGTAGTAAATGTCGGTCATCTCGTTGTCGACCGGCGAATCCGCACTCAACTGCGTCGTGTGCCTGATCACGTAGGTCGCGCCGAAATTGAAATCGAACGTTCCCGCCCGATGTGCGTTCCACCGATAGTGCGCGTTGAGATCGACGCCGGAGGTCTGGTCGATCGCCGCGTTGATCGGCAGGACCAACACGGAGGTGATGCCCTCCGGATTGAACCCGGCGCTCGCGGGATTGCGCACGACCTGGCTTTCGACCTGCTGGCAGAAGGAGGAGGTTCCGTCCACCGGGTTGCCGTTGATGTCCACGCCGAGTCGGCAGTCGGCTTCTTCTCGCAGGATGGTGTCGCTGTCCTGGTACTCCACTTCGTTGTTCAACTTGATCCTGTAATAGTCCGCGCTGAAGTCGAGGTTCGGCGTGGGCGAGAACACGAAGCCGTAGGTCAGTGATTTGCTGGTCTCGTCCTTCAGCGCGGTGCTGCCGTGGCTGCGGCCATTGAAACCGACGTCTCCATTGCTGCAGTTGTCGGCGAAGTCCGGTCCGGTGTCAGGTTCATCCCGGCGGCACAGGTAATAATCGACGCCACCGGAGCTCGAGCCGCTGAGGCCCGCGTAGAGATACGACAGATCCGGTGCACGGAAGCCGGTGGACACCGAACCGCGCAGCAGCAAGCTCTGGATCGGCCGGTATTCGAGACCCAACGCGTACGTGAACTTGCCGGCATCGGTGTCGCCGTAACTGTAACGGTCGTAGCGGCCCGCGGTCGTCATCGTCAACTGGGAGAAAACCGGGACGCTGAATTCGTAGCCGACGGCGGCGTGGCTGCGCGAGCCGACCGCGCCGGTGTTGTGCAGGCCGTAGTAGCTGCCGTCAAGCGACAGCGGGTCGGGTTTCAACCCGTAATACTGGTTGCCGTATTCGGCGACGCCCGCGAAGCCGACCGGACCCGCAGGCAGGTGAAACAGGTTGGTGTTGGTGAGCGTGAGCGACCAGTTCTCAGTGCGGCTCTTGTCGGTGTCGATCGAATCCTGGGTGATCGAGCGGAACTGATCGACCGTCAGCGGTGTGTAGAGGCGGCTGGTCGGTGCGTAGTACATCTGGTAGCCGCTGTCCGTGCCGTCAGGGTAAAAGTACTCACCCAGCGACTGGCCCAGATACAAGGCTTGGGCTTTGGCCGCGATCAACGCCGGCCATTTGCTTTCGAGCTGGTTTTGCGAATGTTCGAAATTCGCTTCGTAGTTCCAGTCGCTGTCCGCGCCCAGGGTGCCCCTGACGCCTGTGTTCAACGACAGGGTGTTGTTGATGTTGCGGATTTCGCCCGCCTTGAGGTTGCCGTTTTCCTCGAGCGTGAAGTAACGCCGTTCCCACTGCTCGATCTGGCCGGTGGCCGTGTTGAAGAACGGGGTGGGCGTGCAATCGCCATTCAATGGCTCGCAGTTCTGCCATTGCAGCGGCGTGTTGTAGCTGTCCTGGTGCGAGGTGCCGGCCAGCACATCGAGATAGAAGTCGGTGTAATCGTTGAAGTGGAAGGTGACCGAACCGAAGAAGTTGGCCATCCTGCGGCCGTTCTCCAGCGTGCCATAGCCAAGGTCGTTGTAGCTGCCGCAGTAGTAGCCCGGTACATACGAATCCGTGACCGGGTCGTACCCGTAATCCGGGCGCGAGGCGTAGAACACGCCGCCTTGGTTGAGGTAGGAAAGCTTGTCGCAGGTGGCCTTGCCGGGATCGAGGTAATTGCCGTCGATATCGGTGCGCAGGAATGTTTGGCCGGCCACGGGTTCCCCCGGGCTGTCGAGGCGCGAGTCCGTGTAGCTGCGCTGGAAGTCCCACAGCGGATGGGTGTCGACGAGTTCCAACCCGTATACCGCGTCGAACTTGCCTTTCGAGAAGCCGCTGCTGATCTGCAGTCGTTGGGACTGCTGGCCGCCGTGCTCGTCCCCGCCGACGCGGTAATCGATGGTGGTGCCGTCGGCCTTCTTCTTGAGGATGATGTTGATGACACCAGAAATGGCATCGGAACCGTAAATCGCCGAGGCGCTGCCGCTCAGGATTTCCACGCGGTCGATCAGCGAGGTAGGAATATTGGAGATGTCGGTGAAGTTGCTGTTGCCCTGGTAGGACTGCGGGTAATCGGCGATGCGCCGCCCGTTGACCAGCACCAGCGTGTGATTGGGACCCAGTCCGCGCAGGTCCACGGCCTGCGCGCCGGGGGAGAAGCCGTCGGTGCTCTGGTTGTTGTCGAGCGCGCCCAGGTTCTGCGTCAGCGAACTCATCAGGTCGGGTACGCTCACGATGCCGCGCTGCTGGATGTCCTGCGCGGTGATCGTCACCACCGGCGCGGGACCTTCGATCTGCGCACGCGGGATGCGCGAGCCGGTCACCACGACTGCCTGCATGGTCTGCGGATTGGCGGCCGTCTCGCCGGTCGGAGCCAATGGCGGTGGCGGTTGGGCCGCGGATGGCGCCGCCGCGGCTTTCACGATCACCATCGCGCCGGAACCGTCCCGCTTCATCTTGAAACCGCTGCCCTGCAACAGGTGGTCGAGGGCCTGATCGGTGGTGAAGGCGCCATGCACGCCGGCGGTGTGCACGCCTTTCAACTGGTCCGCGTCGTAGACGAACTGCGCGCCGGTTTGCCGCGCCAGCGAATCCAGTGCGCCGACCATGTCGCCGGCCGGAATGTCGACTTGCCGCGCCGCGGTTTGCGCGAACGCGGCTGCCGGCAGCGCGCAGGCGAGCGCCAGCAACATCGCAAGAAACACACGCATGTCGTCCTCCCCATTGCGCGGAATGCGCCCTTGCCGAAACAGGACGAACGGCCCGGGGAATTCCCTACGCTTCGATCAATATGTCCGTTTGCGCGGCGAAGTCTTCTTCGCCAGCAGGACAATGTCGCCGGCACGCGTTTCCGTCCGCACCGGGAACACCTGCTCGATCAGCCGCACGAAGGCTTCCTGATTCGACCAGCGAAACTGCCCGCCCACCTTCAAGCCGGCGATCGCAGGATCGCCGATCACCAGCTTGCGCGTGTTGTAGCGGTTGAACTCGTGCGCGGCCGCGGCGAGCGGCGTGTCGTGGAACACCACGAAGCCGTCGCGCCAGCTCAACAGTTCGCGCGCCTGGTCGATCGGCATGCGGCGCACTTCGAGCGCGTCGCCGGAAAGCTGCGCCACGCTGCCGGCGGGTAGCAGGGTCGCGGCCGCATTCACGGCCGGATCCGACTCCAGCCGCACCAGCCCGTGCGTCACCACTACGCGCAGTCCGGCATCGCCGTCGCGGCGCACCGCGAAGCGCGTGCCGACTGCGATCACCAGGCGACCATCCACGTGCACCACGAATGGCCGCGACGCGTCTTTTCGCACTTCGAAAATGGCTTCTCCATTGCGCAGCTCGATGTCGCGTTCGCGTCGCGACAGCGCCACGGCGATGATGGTGTCGCTGCTCAGCGTGGCATCGGAACCGTCCGCCAGCCGGATCGTCCTGCTGTCGCCCACGCCCGTGCGGTACACCACCGGTTGCACCGGCGGTTCGGCGCGTTGCCGGACGAACAACAAGCTTGCCGCCACCGCGAATACCGCGGCCACCGCGGCGATCGCGAGCACGCGCGCGAGCGCGGGGCGCGGGCGTTTGCGCGGCAAGGCGTGACGCGCTTCGAAGTGCGGCGACAGCGTCCAGTGTCCGCGTGGCGGTATTTGCCCGTCGGGTACTCCCGCACCCAGAGCTTTCAGGCGATCGGCCTGCTCCCAGGCCGACGCCAGCCGCAGCCAGGCCACGCGATGCGCATCGCTTTCACGCAACCATGCCTCCAGTTGCGCCTGGTCGCGCTCGCACCAGTTTTCCGAGTCACGGTGCGCGAGCCAGGCGGCGGCGGCGCATTCAATCCGTTTGCTGTTGGCTTCCACGACTGTGCCCGGGTGCGGAACGACGGCGGCGTGGCAGTTCCTCTTCCACTGCGCCGCCGTAGAAATACTGCGCGATCAAACGGGTTCCCTTGGCGATCTGTTTTTCCACGGTCTTTTCACTGATGCCCAGCCGCGCCGCGATCTGCTTCTGCGGCAGATCCTCGACCCGCCGCAGCCAGACCACCTCGCGGCAGCGGTCGGGCAGGCGGTCCAGGGCCTCGGCCAGACGCTTCAACGTCTGCCGCGCATCCAGCCAGCGATCGGGCGAGCGCTCGTCTGTCAGGACGTTCGAATCGTGCAGATCACCCACGGCCTCGATCGAAACCACCCGGCTGCGGCGCAGGCGGTCGGTCATCAGGTGGCGCGCGGTGGCGAACAGGAACGACTTCGGTAGGCGGGGGCGCTGCGCCGCCGCGGCCTGGTAGACGCGGGCGTAGGTCTCCTGGCGCAAGTCGTGGACCTCGTCGCGCCTCGGCCAGGTGCGCGCGAGAAAGCGCGTCAGCGATTCCTCGTGCGGCAGGATTTCGCGAGTGAACCAATGATCGAGATCGGTGAGCACGGGCACGACATTAGCGCCGATGCGTGCTGCGCGCACCTGCCGATCGTCTGTGGTTCCCCGGCGAGGCAGGTGGGGGAAGACACGTGGCGAATCGTCCCGAGTGATCTGGATTATCACGATGGGAATGCCGATGACCACGCCGCGCGTTTCGACTTTTCTTTTCGGCCTGCTGGCCGGATTCGCATTGTTGCCGCTGAACGCGATCGCGGCAGCGGCCGCCGCGCCGCAGCACTCCGGCTACGAGTACTTCCAGATCGGCGACCTCCGTGCCGCGACGCCGGAAAAGACCCGAGCGGGCTTGATGCTGATGGGCGGCGGCACGGAAGTCGACGCGGCATTTGCATGGCTGGTGGCGCACGCCGGTCATGGTCACATCGTGATCCTGCGGGCCTCCGGCGACGACGAATTGCAGAAGTACATTTATCACGACGTGGGGAACATCGCGTCGGTGCAGACGCTGATCTTCCATGATCGCGCCCAGGCCAGCGATCCGCGCGTGCTCGACATCGTGCGTCGCGCCGATGGCATCTTCATCGCCGGCGGCGACCAAGCCAACTACGTGCGATTCTGGAAGGGCACTCCGCTGAACGCGCTGATCGATGCGCACGTGCGCGAGGGCAAGCCGATCGGCGGTACCAGTGCGGGGCTGGCGATCCTGGGGCGATACAGCTACGGCGCGCTGGACGGCGGCAGCATCACTTCGCCCGAAGCACTGGCGAATCCGACCGGTGCGGCGGTCACGCTGGTCGACGATTTCCTGCACCTGCCACCGCTGTATGGATCGCAGGTGATCACGGACAGCCATTTCGACACGCGTGAACGTCTCGGGCGCCTGCTCGCGTTCATGGCGAATCTCGCGAAAACGCAACACACCGCCTCGATCGTCGGCTTGGGAATAGACGAGAACACCGCGCTGTGCATCGACGAGGACGGGAAGGCGCGGTTTTTCAGCGGGCATCCCGGCGGTCATGCGGACCTGATCGTGCAAACCCGACTGAAGGACATCGAGGCCCATGGCGGGCGGGCCTCGCTGGACGCCTACCTTGACCATCGGGTCGTCGCGGGCAAGGCGCTCGACCTGGATGGCTATTCGTTCACCGCCATCGGCACGGACAGTTCGCTGCAATTCCCGTCATTGCGGGTAAGTCATCCCGCATCGCGGCAAACGATCGACGTACACGATGGCGCGCTGGTGAGGCACGAAGTCGATTGACCATGCGAAGCCGCGATTCAGCCGGAAAGATTTAAGGTGCAAGCCAAGGAGGGTCCGCCATGCGTCCATTCGCATTCGTACTCGCAATGACGATGGTTCTCGCCGGTTGCGCCACGGCTCGTCCGCAAGCGGCCGAGCCTGCTTCGCCGCAGGCTGCCGCACCCGTGGCGCCGCAACTTGCCGGGACCCAATGGCGTTTCGTCGCGCTGCACGGCAAACCGATTCCCGCGGACGTGCATGCGATCCTGCGCTTCGATGGCCAGGGTCGTGCTTCCGGCCGCGCCGGTTGCAACAGTTTCGGTGCTTCGTTCCTTGCCGGCGGCGATGGCGCGCTGCATTTCGGCCAGATGCTTTCCACGAAGATGGCCTGCCTGCAACCGGCCGGCGCGATGGAGACCGAGCGTGGTGTGATGGATGCGCTCGGCCAGACCGCGCACGCGCAGATCGGCAACGGCGAGATGACGCTGCTGGACGTCACCGGCACCGCGTTGGCCACGCTGCAAGCGCAGCAGTGATGCCAGAACTCAGTACGTCACCATCACCGTGATCGTGTCGTTGTAGGTGCCGGCCGGCTGGAGCAAGAGTACGCTCCATGCCAACATCCGCCGTTCCGGCCGGTTTTCCCGGTTCCGAAAGGTTTGAAAAGTCGTGAAGGGCGGCATGCTTGGCCGCCGAACACTTGGGCTGCCGCGCCCGTCAACGGAGAATCCGGAAAATGACGGTGCGACCCGGCCCATCCCGACCGCCGCACTGCCGCAGCTTCTCTTTTCAGGTTGACTTGCACGGCAAAGCTCGCGAAAATACGCGGTCTTTGTGAGAGGTTAGCCCGGTACCGGGATGTCCTTCGGGACGAGCCCCGGATTTTGGCGTTGGCGGCGGGAATCCACCCTTGGTTTTTCCTGATCACAAATAATTGTTAGAGGAAATCGGAGGGATACCCAAGCGGCCAACGGGGGCAGACTGTAAATCTGCTGGCTTACGCCTTCGGTGGTTCGAATCCACCTCCCTCCACCACAGTTTGATGCAACGGAGTCGTCTTGCTCCGCCAGAGATCACCGCCCATGCGGGAGTAGTTCAATGGTAGAACCTCAGCCTTCCAAGCTGATGGTGCGGGTTCGATTCCCGTCTCCCGCTCCATTGAACCGGCCGCGTGGCAACGATGCACGCTCACGTAGCTCAGTCGGTAGAGCACTTCCTTGGTAAGGAAGAGGTCACAGGTTCGATTCCTGTCGTGAGCACCATAGAAGCCCGGGATGAGTCGCGATCATCCAGATCGCCAAGATCAAATCGCCAAGATCAAAAAGCGGAATGAAGCCCGAGGTGAGTCGCGATCATCCGTGATCGCAGGATCAACAAGCGAACATCCCTGTTCGCACTTTTTGAAGAAGCACTTTCTACAAAGGTCTTGAAGCCATGTCCAAAGAGAAATTCGAGCGCAAGAAGCCGCACGTGAACGTGGGGACGATCGGACACGTGGATCACGGCAAGACGACGTTGACGGCGGCGCTGACGAAGGTGGGTGCGGAGCGCTTTGGCGGCGAGTTCAAGG
>DASXWZ010000194.1:0-6055 GCA_036503375.1 Rhodanobacteraceae bacterium
CGTACACCTCGAGGATGCGACGCTTGGGCCAGGTCGCCTCGATCAGAACGGTGAAATACGCCTCGATGCCCTTGCGCACGAAGCTGCGACCGTTCCACAGGAACAGGTTTTTCGCCGTCTGCTGGCTGATGGTGCTGGCGCCGCGCAGGCGGTCACCCTGGTCGGCATCGCTGATTGCGGCATGGATCGATTCGAGGTCGAAGCCATGGTGGAACGGAAACTTCTGGTCTTCCGCCGCGACCATCGCCAGCGGCGCCGCCGGCGCGATCCGAGACCAGGGAATCCAGCGATAGCGCAATTGGAAACCGTGCTCGCCGTGCAGCGCCGCGTCGATGCGCCGCTCGATCATGAAGGCGCTGGTCACGGGCGAGACAAAGCGCAACAGCAGCACGGGCAGCCAGGTCAGCAGGAACAGGATCAGCAGCGCGATCCACACGCGGCGCAGCCAGCGGCGCCAGCGTGGACGGTCCAGCACGGACATCACGCCTGGGCCTTTGTCCAGGTCTCCGCGGGTTGCGCGCGCGCGAACAGGAAGCCTTGCCCGTATTTGCAGCCCATTTGCATCAGCGCAGCCAGTTGCGTTTGCGTTTCGATACCCTCGGCGATCACCAGCATGGACAGCGTATCTGCCAGCGCCAGGATCGCGCGGATCACCGGCTCGCTGCCGCCATCGCCGGTTTCGGCCAGGCTGTTGACGAACGACTTGTCGATCTTGAGCGCCTTCAACGGATACTGGTGCAGATAACTCAGGGAAGAATATCCCGTGCCGAAATCGTCCAGCACGATGCCGGCGCCGGCGTCGCGCAGCGTCTGCAGGATGCGCTGGACCTCCTGCGGATTGTCGAGCAGGGCGCGTTCGGTCACTTCGATGCGGATGATGCTGGGCGGAACGCCGTGCTTGCCCATCAGCGTCAACAGGTGGCGATCGAGATCGGGGTTGCGGAAATGCCGTCCCGACAAATTGATGCAGATGAAACGCGCATCGCGGGTCAATGCCACCGCATTCTGGAAGACCTGCTCGAACACCTGCCAGTCGAGCGACTCGGAAATGCCGCTCTCCTCGGCGACGGTGAGGAAGTCAGCCGGCGTGAGCAGGCCCCGTTCCGGATGCCGCCAGCGCATCAAGGCCTCGTAGCCGACCACCTTGTTGTCGGCCAATCGCACGATCGGCTGGTAATGCGGTTCGAACTCGGCACGAGTCAACCCGCGGCGCAGGTCGTTCTCCACCTCCAGCAGCGTTATTGCCTGCTGGCGCAAGCCATCGTCGAACAGCGCGTAACGATGGCGTCCTTCCTCCTTGGCGCGGTACATCGCCGAATCGGCATCGCGCAGCAATTCCTCCGGGCGGCGGTACTGCGGCGACGCAATGGCGACGCCGATCGAAGTCGAGGTGAACAGTTCCTTGGCGGCGAGCCGGAACGGCGCGTTCAATTCGTTGATGATGCGCTGCGCGACGTGGCAGGCCGATTCCGCATCGCCGATGTCTTCCAGCAGCACGCCGAATTCGTCGCCGCCCAGGCGCGCCACGACATCCTGCGACTTCAGGCAGGCGCGCACGCGGCCGCCGGCCTGGAACAAAAGGTCGTCGCCGATCAGGTGGCCGACCGAATCGTTGATCACCTTGAAACGGTCGAGGTCGAGGAACAGCACCGCGAACAACTTCGAGGGATCTGCCTGATAGCGCTCGAGCGCCTGTTCGAGACGCTGCGTCAACAGGCTGCGATTGGGCAGCCCGGTGAGCGAGTCGTGCAGCGTTTCGTATTTCAGCCGCGCCTCGACGCGCTCGCGTTCGGCGATCTGCTCGCGCAGGTCGCGATTGGCCAGCGCCAGCGCGCGCGTGCGTTCGCCGACGCGCCGCTCGAGGCCGGTATAGGCCTGCTTCAGCGACTCGGCCGCGCGCACGCGCTCCAGCGCATTGGCGATGTGGTAAGAGACGAAAGTCAGCAATTCCTGGTCGCGCAAGCTGTAACGGTGCTCGGGCGTGTAGCTCTGCACCACCAGTGCACCTACCGTGCGCTCGGTGCACACCAGCGGCACGCCGAGCCAGCACACCGAGTCATGGCCGCTCTGCACCACCTGTCCGAGCTCGCGCATGTGCGTGATGTCATCGGTGTTGGCCAGCAGTGCCGCGCCATTGTTGAGCACGTATTCGGTCATCCCCTTGCCCAGCTTGCGCGGCCGGCGCTCCGGATCGCGCTCGTCGACCGAGTAGGGGAAGCTCAGTTCCTTGCCGTCCTCCGAAAGCAGAGCGATGTAGAAGTTGCGTGCATACAGGAGTCCACCCACCACACGGTGCACGGCGGCGTAGAACTCTTCGATCGTTTCAGTGGTATTCGCCAGTTCCGCGATGCGGAACAGCGCCGCCTGCAGCCGCTCTCCGCGCTGCCGCTCCAGCACTTGTTGCTGAAGGACCCGATTGGCTTCGCGCAATGCCTCGGTGCGTTCCTCAACCCGGCGTTCCAGCTCGGCGTGCGCGAGCCGCCGTTCCAGAGCGGTCTGGATGTGCTGGGCGACATAGATCAGCAGCGCCTTGTCGCGCTCGCTGTAGTGCACGTCCTGCAAATAACTCTGCACCACCACTCCGCCGACCACCTGCTCGCCACGCTTCAGCGGCACACCCAGCCAGCACACGCAGTCCGGGCCGCTGCCGAGATAAGGTCCGCCCACGTGCGCGGCGATTTCGTCCAGTGAACCCATCAGCGGTTCGCCGTGGCGGATCAGGTACCAGGTCGGACCGTACTGGATTTCCTCCATTGGCTGATGACGACTGGGATCCGGTGGATCCGGATCGGCCACATCGGCGAAGTAGGCGAAGCGAATGGTGTCGCGTTGCGAGTCGTACAGAACGATGTAGAGGTTTTCCGCATACATGAGGCTGCCGACGATGCCGTGCAGCGCGCGCAATGTCTCATTGATATCCTGATTGGCGCTGGCTTGATCCGCGATGGCGTACAGGGCCCGCTGCAGGCGCTCGGCCTGCTCAAGCCGCAACACGGAAGCCGTGAGCTCCTCGTGCTGCTCGAGATCTGTGAGACGCAGATCGATCAAACGCGAAATCGTTTGCAGCAGGTCGTGATCCGCCACCATCGGAGCGGGGCGCAGTTCCAACACGCGATCGCGCTGCAGGGGCAGGTGGAGTACCGCGGAATCGAATGGTTCGGCCGTGGCCTCGTTGACACTCAAGAGCCGAGCATGCACCCCGGGGAGCAATTGCCCGACCAGTTCATCCGCGGCCTTTTCGATCGCCACGATGTGACCGGCAGACCATAGCCGGCGGCACAGGTCGAGCGTGCCTGCAGCCTGGGGGCTGCACGGCTCCAGGGGAAGCGCAGTCAGTGGCTGAACGCGGCTCACGTGTATCGGTCTAAGTCGTTGATGATTGGGGGCCAGTCACGGCGGTTGGCACTGCACGAATCATGCCGTCGGCCATGGGCCCAAAGCGGCGACGGTGTTTTGACGATTGTTAGCAAAATGTAAGAAAGCCACTGTATACTTGATCCCGAGACCGAGCTTCTGCCCTGGGTTTTCATGCGCATTGGCCCCACCATTTTGCCCCTCGTGATGGCGCTTGCCTTGCCGCTGTATGCCAGTGGTCAAGACCTGTCGCCTGCACAAGCCGCACGTGCGGCCTCGGTGCAGGCCAACAAAAGCCCCGCCAACGTACACGCACAACCGCTGTGGCAGGGTGCGAACGGCCAGGCGCTGAGCATACTGACCGATAGTCAGTCCACGTCTGCTGCAGTACCCGCTTCGGGCACGGCGGCGCTGGAGCCGCGCGCGGCCAAGGCCGATACGGGATTGCAACTCAACGTTTCGCCCGGCGTATATGCGCGCGCGGGGGTTTCCCAGCGCGAGTGGCTCTCGTCTCCACCTTGTCAGCCGGCCCAACCGGGTGCACACAACTCCGTCTGCCTCGACAATCAGCCGTTGATTTCAACTCAAGGTGGTGAGGTCGGGGCGGGGTACGCGAACGGCGCCCTCAAGCTGGATCTTTCGGTGGGCCAGTCGCGAACGGAGGGCACGTCCGCCGAAAGTCTGCATGCGGCCGCCAGCCTGCCGAGGGTATTGCCTTCGGGCGGCGGTGCTTCGATAGCCGAGCCGCTGCTGTTTCCGGACAGCACCAGTACCAGTGTCAACGCACGTGGCCAGGTACGCGTACTGCCGGGCACGAAACTGGATCTGGGTGCCAGCCAAGGTCGCGTACATTTCCTGCCCGGCACCGGCGCGGCGATTGCCGATGATTTGAACCAGACCACGCTCAGCCTCGGGATCGAGCACGGGCGCGTCAGTGGTGCGATCGTGGGGCGGGTACTCCAACCCGCATTGCCGGGTTCCCCGGGTGAAGGGGTGCAGCGCTGGGCAGGAATCGACCTCGGAGTCAGCGTGAGATTGCCATGGCAGGGTGAGCTCAGCTTCGGTGCCCAGAACGTGTGGTCCTCCGGCAAACAGCCGCTGCTGAATCCGCAGGACATAAGCCCCGAGCAGGCTCGCGTTCCATACGTGCAGTATCACCAGGATCTGTAATCGCGAATATCGAGCAGGCGCTCGGGATGTCCGTTTGACTGGCCTGTCCAAGTGAATCCCGCTCCGTCGTCGAAGGTTGCGGCCGATCTGCAGTCCGCGTCGGCTTTGCTCCGAACCGGCAAACATGCGACAGCTCGCGATCTGCTGCGTGATGCGCTGTCGGCTCAACCCGGGTTGACCGAGGCGCGGTGGTTGCTGGCCGTCTGCCTGTTCGAGACGGGAAATCTGGCAGATGCACAGCGGGAACTGCAGACGGTCATCGAGCAGGAACCGCATCGTGCGCCGGCATATGCCATGTCGGGACGAATTTTTCTTTCGTCGGGTGAGATCGACTCCGCGATCCCGATGTTCAGGCATGCCCTGGATCTGAGCCCCGATCCAGCTTTGGCCGCCACCCTGGCGCGTGCGTTGTTGATGCAGGCGCGCGCGCAGCAAGCGGCAGAGGTGCTTGCTCCATTCGTGCAGACGGGCAAAGTGTCCCGCGAGCTGCTGCTCCTATACGGGCACGCGCTCATGACACTTGGGCGAGCGGAAGAAGCCGCGCTTGCATTCGATGCATTGGTTCGACTGTCGCCCGGAGACGGCGAAGCCAAAGTGCGGCTCGCCGCTGCATTGAGCGACAGTGGTCGCCACGTCGAGGCTGAAGAGCGCGTTCGCGAGGGCATCGCGCAAGGAGTGGCAACACCGGAAGCTTACTTCGTACTCGGTCGCTCACTCATGGGACAGAGCAAACTGGTGGAAGCGGAGCCCGCACTTCGACGCGTGATACGCAGCCGGCCTGACCATGTTACGGCGCAAGCCAACTTGAGCGAGCTGATATGGATGCGCTCCGGTGATGTCGCCGACGCGAGCCGGGAAATCGACGCGGCACTGCGGCTGCATCCCCGACTTTCGCAGCTGCGGATCGCAAAAGCCAATCTCCTCGCCTCCGCCGGCAAGCACGAGGAGGCACTCCAGCTCATGGAAGAGGGAATGGCAAGCAAGGTTGCCCCATCTCAATTGTTGCAGTTGCATGTTGCGGCAGCCCAGATTGCAATCGAGACAGACGCGACGCGGGCCATCCATCATGCGCGCAGCGCACTGGAACTGGATCCTGGCCATTGGCTCGCGCTGTCGGCATACGGCGATGCGCTACTTGCGCAGGGCCATGCGAACCAGGCGATAAAGGTGGCCACAAGAATGCTCGAGAGTGCTCCATACGATGGGCGCGCAATCGCCTTGCTGGCCAGCGCCGCGCGGATGGCGGGAGACGCGCGTCATCGGGAGCTGTTCGACTACGAAGACCTGGTGCTTACGCAACTCCTCGATACTCCGCCGGGCTGGACCACGCTGGCAGGCTATCTCTCGGATCTGGCCGAAGCACTGCAGCGCCTGCATTCCGCCAATGCGCATCCAGTGGGACAGTCATTGCGGCAAGGCAGTCAAGTCGAACTCGATCTGGAGCGCGCGCCCGAACCGGCGATACGCTCGTTCGCATCCGCCATCGAAGGGCCGATTCATCGCTACATGGCGCATGTGGGTACGGGAAGCG
>DASXWZ010000195.1:0-8818 GCA_036503375.1 Rhodanobacteraceae bacterium
TCGCGTGTAGAAGCCTTGCAAACGCACGCCATCGCCCGCGTCCAGAATCAACTCCTGCGCTTCGGCTTCCAGTTGCCGCGCGAGCGAGCGCCGCAACACGCGCCGCACGCCGCTGGAGGCCAAGGTCGATTGCACATGCGGATTGCGCAACAACCAGGGCGGTTGGTAATCCAGATCCCGCGCGACGGTCATGCGGAATAACCCAGCGCCTGCGCGATCCGCGCGCGCGCGCTGTCGGCCATGCGGCGGCGACCTTCGTCGGCGATCGCGACCGGTTCCAGAAAATGCACCTGCGCGTCCACGCGCCGCTCGCCCAGCACGCGCCAGAGATTGCCGATGAAACTCTCGCCAGGCGCGAACGAAACCCCCGGCCATACCGCGCCGTTGCGCATATAACGGATTGCCACCGGCTGCACCGGCGCGTTCGCGTTCAGCGCGGCCTGGAAGATGCGCGCGTGGAACACCTTCAAGGTGCCCGGCGGCGCGGTGCCGCCTTCTGGAAACGCCGCCACGCTATAACCGGTGCGCAGGCGCTCGCTCATCTGCGTCATCACCGCGCCCAGTGAATGCGTGCTGCCGCGCTGATGGAAGATCGTGCCGCCTCGCCGCGCCATCCAGTTCACCAGCGGCCAGCGCGCGATCTCGGCCTTGGCCACGAAACCGGCCTCGCGTTGCGTGTGCAAAACGGTGATGTCCATCCAAGAACCATGATTGGCCACGAACATCACCGGGTCGGGCAGCGGTTCCCCTACGCGTCGCACGTGCACGCCGAACATCGCCAGAAACGCCCGCGACCAGCCGCGGATCAGCGCACCACCGAGCGTGCCGGGCCGCGGCGGCCCGAACGGCAAAATGAAGATGGCGAGCAGACATCCGCCCAGCACCACCAGCAGGATCGCCGGCACGCGCCAGGCATAACGCAATGGTCGGAACGGATCGCGCCGGCCCGTGCCTTGATCGAGGGAAACATCCATTGCGCCACTTTAACGAAAACCACGCAGAACAGCAGTCGATCCGGCCGTTGCCGGCCCGGAGGACTACACTAGCCAATAGTTCCCAAGCCGGCTGCGCGCCGGACGAGGCGACCATGAACATCCAGCCGCGCCGCGTCGAACATCAGCAGACCGACCGGGGCTACATCCCGGTTTACACCACCGGCATCGTCGAGCAGCCGTGGGCGCAGTACTCGCACACCGATCATCAAACCTGGTCCGCCTTGTTCCGCCGCCAGCGCGAAATCCTGCAACACCGCGCCACGCGCGAGTTCTTGGAAAACCAGGAGCGCTTCGGCATGAGTGCCGATGCGATTCCGAAATTCGACGATCTGAACGCGGTGCTGAAGCAAGGCACCGGCTGGGAAATCGTCGGCGTGGAAGGCCTGCTGCCGGATCAGGTGTTCTTCGATCACCTCGCAAACCGCCGGTTCCCGGTGACGTGGTGGATCCGCAAGCCCGAGCAGCTCGATTACATTTCCGAACCCGATCTGTTCCACGACCTGTTCGGCCACGTGCCGCTGCTGCTGAATCCCGTGTTCGCCGACTACATCCAGGCCTATGGTCGCGGCGGGGTCAAGGCCCACGGCATCGGCGCGGATGCGCTGATGAATCTGACGCGGCTGTACTGGTACACGGTCGAATTCGGCCTGATCGGCACACCCGAAGGCCTGCGCATCTACGGCTCCGGCATCGTCAGCTCGAAAGGCGAATCGGTTTATTGCCTGGAATCGGATGCGCCCAATCGCATCGGCTTCGATCTCGAGCGCATCATGCGCACGCGCTACAAGATCGATACCTACCAGCAGACCTATTTCGTGATCGACAGCTTCGAGCAGTTGATGGAAGCCACCGAGCCCGACTTCCGGCCGATCTACGAACGCCTCGCCGAGCTCGATTCATTTCCCGCCGGCGAAATCCAGTCGGGCGACCGCGTGATACATCACGGGACGGGGGAGGGGTGGGTGAAGAGCGAGGACGTCTGAGGCAATGCGGCGCGGCACGGAGAGCGTCACGCTCGCTCGCGCAATTGATGACTGTCTCCCGCGGCAAGGTCCAAACCGTAAACCCGTTTCAGATCTGCGATCTTCTTCAGCGTGGCCGCCGAAAACGGCGGCTTGTTCTCGAGCGCGTGCAGCGCGATGCCTTCCAGCAAGTCGCCCAGCGACAAGTCCAGCGACTCGGCCAGGCCCTTGAGCACCTTGAGCAGTCGTTTTTCCAGGCGCACACCGGTCTGTACCCGCTCGATCGCGGGGGCGGTGCCACGGTTTGCGGGTCTTGGTGCAGCCATGGTCCCCACAGCGTAGCGCACTTGACGGGTGCCCGCTGAGTAGGTACATTTGTACCTATGTATCAAAAATTGACCAGCCATGCCCGGCTTTTGTTTGTCGTCCTGTTTATCTGGAGCGACGCAGTAATGGCCCATCCACCCCTTTCCAACAGCCGCGACTTTCACCTTGATGCACCTTGCGCGCGTGTGTTCCCGTTGTTCACCGCGGAAGGCGAAAAAGCATGGGTGCCGGGCTGGAATCCTGAAATGCTGAGCGGGGCCACCGCACGCGGCTCCGTGTTTCGTACGAAGGCTCATCACGATGGGCGCGAGACCGTCTGGATCGTCAGCGACTATCGCCCGGATCAGTACAGGGTCGCCTACGCGCGCATCGCGCAACGTTCGAATATCGGCCTGGTCGACGTGGCATGCCGCGATACCTCCGGTGGTGCACGTGTCACCGTCAGATACACGCTGACCGGCTTGAACGAGGACGGCGACGATTTCGTCCGTGAATTTCTTTCCGATGCGCACTACACGCGCTTCATCGAGGAATGGCGCGGGGCACTTTCAGACGTGCTCAAGAAATAGCATCAGGGCCCTCCCATGTTCACGCGAGCTGTCATTGCATTCCTGGCATTGCCCGGTGTAGTTGCGTTCCTTGTGCCCGGCACCTGGGTTTGGCTCGCCCGCCTGCCCCTTCATTGGCCGGCTGGAATGATTTTGGTCGTCCTTGGTACGACGAGCCTGCTGTGGTGTGTCCGCGACTTTTATGTGGCCGGCAAGGGCACCCTTGCTCCGTGGGCGCCGCCGCAAGAGTTGGTGGTCGTGGGTCTCTACCGCCACAGCCGCAACCCGATGTATGTGGCGGTCGCCTTGATCTTGCTGGGCTGGGCAGCCGCGTTTCTGTCGTATGGCCTGTTCGTCTACGCGCTGGCTGTCATGGCGGCCTTCCACCTGCGGGTCGTGTTCGGCGAAGAGCCCTGGCTGGCTCGAACACATGGTTTTGCCTGGCAGCAGTACACCCGCCGAGTTCGTCGCTGGCTATAAGCCGCATAGCTTTGGCTGCAAAGCCCAGCCATCGATCCGACAGACGCTGGCCTATCATCCCAGCCTACGCGGTTAAGAAGACCGGGAAGTGCGCCGCACGGTGCTGACTTCCAGCACCTGCGCGATTTTCTCGCCATCCCACCGGTAGATCAGGTGTTTGCCCTGCACGCAGCGCGAGGCCAGGTCGGGGTAGAACAGGGCGGCGCATTCGCCGCCTTTGCAGCGCGCGCTGTCGTACACGATCCCGTTCGAACCTTCCTTTCGCAATCGCCCGCCGAGCTTGCGCGAGGCGGCGTAGCTCAGCGGGTTATGCTCGGCTTTGAAACCCCCACGGATGTCGTGCAACGTCCCGTGCACGCCGCTGACATAAGCGCGCATCGTCACATCGATCGGCGGTTCCTTCGTCGCCGCCAGAAATTGTTCGCGGTGATACACGGTTTCCTCTACTGCGGTCTCGAATTCGTGCGAGAGATACAACACGCCGTAACTGCCGTCGGAAAACCGGCTGCCTTCCGGATTCAAATGCGTGAACGCCGCCATCAGCGGCGTCGAACCGGGCCCGCTGACGCGGCGTTCTTTCGGCACGTTCGACAGCTCGTCACATTCCTCGCGCAGGCGTGGATTGGTCAGCGATTCGATCCGGTACAACGCATCCAGATCCTCGGGATCGGCTATTCGATCGAACACGCCCACCGGCGGGAAGCGGCTGGGCACGATGCGGTAAGCGCGCTGCCAGCGGATGCGGTGGAGGGGCGGAGTGCCTGTCACGAGCTTTGCTTTTGATCGTCATTCCGGCGCAGATCGAAATCCGGTGGCTTTCGCGCGTCCCTGCGTCTGGATTCCGGCCAATCCATGGCCGGAATGACGACGAAGGTAATTATCCTCAGTCGCAAAGCTCGCGTCGTTGCTTCGTCAACCCCTCTGCGCATCCAGATACTGCCGCACCACGAACAGGTCTGCGACGTTGCCGGAGAGCATGCGTTGGAGCGCGCTGTGACCACCGAAAGTCGATGCGCTGTTCGGCTTGCGCAGCCAGGCATCCGCCCGGGCCGGGTCGGGAAACAGGATAGCCAGTGCCTTGAAGATGCCCAGCAGATAACTGATTCGTTCCAGCGTGTCGCGTGAAAGCGCGCCATCCTGTTCGCGTTTCCATTTGTAGAAAGTGCTTTCCGGCGGATCCCCCAGCAGCTTGCGCTGTTCGGCAGCGCGCAGATCCCAGCGCTCGGCCAGCCTGAAGAATGCGCGCAGGCCGGGACCGCTCAGTGCTTCCGTTTGCGCCGGATACCGGGGCGAAACTTCGACAATCTTGTGCCGGGCCGACATGGCGTTTTCCTTCCTGTATGGAGCTGCCAACCATATTACTCCATATATGTAAACCATGCCCGAGATCGCACGCGGACGGAAACACCGACATATCCCATTCAGCCTCCGGCAACTCCCGGCCACACAGCACGCGTGGGACGGGGATTTCGTGTGATAGCTACCCGCCGGTTTTGACTGTCACCCCAGCACCCTTCATGTTGCCGTTGAACGCAGGCAGCACGTTTGATTTCAGGTTTGCGAAGCCGGCCTGTGCCTGCGCGATCCGGTTCAGCAGATCGGCAAAGATCTGACGCTGCACCACGGTCGGTTCGTAATCGGAACCACCGGCGGCATTCTGCGCACCTTGCGCCACCTGACCGCCGAGCCACCGCAGGTTCCAGTAGACCTTGAAGGGCGCAGAAAACTGCTTGTCGTCGCTGAGCCTCGCCTCCGGGCTGACCAACTGGTTTTCCACTTCAAGTATCTGCACATCGAGTTGCGTCAGTGCGCTGGCGGTCGAATCCGGGACGTGCGTCTTGCGCAGATCCTCGATCTGCCTGCGCCAGCCTTCCATCGCATTGACCATCGTTGAAGTCTCGCCAATCGCTTCGGCGATCTGCACCTGCAGCGCGGTCGAATTCCGCAACACGGCATCGCTCGCCTTGATCTTCGGGTCCTTCAAGACTTCGAACGGCTTGGTGTAAGTGCGCCCGTCCACGGTGAGCCGCATCTGGTAATTGCCGGGTGCCGCGATGGGCGTGCCGGTGTGCTCATCTATGCCCCAGTGGATGATGGTGCGGTGGTCCTTGCCCTGATAACGCGGCTCGTCCCAGATGAAAGGGTTCTCGCTCGGCGTCGTGCGCAATTTGACATCGACAGGCTTGTCATAGAAAAGATCCCAGTACGCGCCGTTCAATCCCTTGTGCACGTCCAGTTTTTCGGTGCGGATCGCTTTTCCTTGCGCGTCCAGAATTTGCAGTTGCACCGCCTGCTTCGGCGCGCGGGCCAGATAGAACTGGAATTGCGGCCGCGCAGGCTGGGCGGCGGTCGGGTAGGCGCCACGCGCCTGGCGGAACACCGGACCAGGCTCGAACAGACGCGTGGACCCGCTATCGGGTTGTTCCGCATCGCCGGCCTGCTCCAGCGTGACGATGTCGGGCAGGATGTAGTCGCCGCGGCCGTACGTGGACACGTCGACATCGTGCATGCGCGGTTCGACGTTGATCCAGCTCACCGGCGAGGGCGGCAGTCCCTTGTCGAAACGAATCCAGCGTTTGCCGGTATCGAGCGTGTAATAAAACGCATGGCCGGTTCCGGCGAACAGCATGCCTTCGCGGTTCGGGTTTTCGGCAACCGAGAGCACGTAGTCCAGCGGATTGCTGGAAGGAAGATCGCCGGCGATGTTCTTCCAGCTCCTGCCGTAGTCCGTCGTCATCAGGACATACGGCTTGACATCGTTCTCGCCCGCCCAGCGGAAATCTACCGCGATGTACACGGTGCCGGCATGCAGGCGGGACGGCGAGATCTGGTTGATCTCGCCCCACGGCGGCAGGTGCAGATTGGCGGTGACGTCGATCCACTGCGGTGCCGATTGCGATTCGGCATCTCTCGTGTACCAGAGCTTGCCGTCGTTGGTGCCGGCCCACAGCAGGCCTTTCACGATCGGCGAAAATGCCATGGACCAAACCACCTCCCCGTCGTATTGGCCGAGGTTGTCCTGCATCAGGCCGCCGCTGGGGACGATGCGCGAGGGATCGCGCGTGGAAAGATCGGGGCTGAATTCGATCCACGAATGCCCGGCATCGTTCGTGCGCAGCACCATCTGGCAGCCGAGATAGACATTGCGGGAGTCGAAAGGATCGATCGCCAGCGGTGAAGTCCAGTGGCAGCGGTATTTCGTTTCGGCGGGCGACGAACCCAGCGCGATGCGTGACGGAGACACCGAATGCGGCGTGCCTTGCGTCAGGTCGAAGCGGAACAGGTTGTTGCCGTAGCACGATGACCACACGATGTCCGGATCGTCTGGCGCGGGCAGCGTGAATCCCGACTCGCAGGCATTCGGGAAATATTGGTACGTCGGCGGCTCCTCGTTGGGTCCTTCGAAGCCACTCTGGTCGGGCGGATCCCTCGGTTCACCATGGGGGCCCAGCATCCAACCCTTCGGCGGCGGTGCTGCCTTGGGATATTGCGCGAGCAGTTCCTTGTTCACCTTGGGCTTGTCGCGGTCGTCCGAAGAAGGCCCCTCGGACGACTCTTCCGACGATTTTCCTTCCGGCATGAATCCGCTTTCCGGCAGCAGGCCGTTTCCGCTCGGTTGCGAAATGTCGCTGGACAGCCGCCATGCTCCGTCGTCCTGGCGATTGCCATAGATCCAGTACGGTACCCGGCTGTCGCTGGCGATGTGATAGATCTGGCCAATCGGCAATGCGATGGTCAGTGCGTTGCCTGCACCGGTGGCGATCTGCGCGCCGCCGTCGTCGGTCATCACGTAGTGCGCGGGATTGGTCGGATCGATCCAGACGTCGTGGCAGTCGCCGCAGGATGCCGGACCGAGCGGTTTCGCCTTCTTGCCACCTTCGCCCGAGAAAGTCAGGCCACCGTCCCGCGAGTAGTGCGGGCCGCTGTTCAACACCAGCACGCCATCCGCGTCCTTGGGGTTGGCCTCGACGCGGATGTAGTAGCCGGCGCGCATGATCAGGTTGCGGTCGTGGCTCACCACTTTCCAGCTCGCGCCGCCGTCGTCGCTGCGCCACACCGAGCCTTGATCTTTGGTCTGGATCAGCGCGTACATGCGTTGTGGATTGGCCGGCGAGATCGTGACGTCGATCTTGCCGAGCGGCGGTGTCGGCAAACCGTTGGTGAGATGTTGCCACGTACGGCCATTGTCGTGAGAGCGATAGACGCCACTGCTGGGTCCGCCGCCCAATTCCGCCCAGGTGCGCCCGGTCACTTGCCATGTGCCGGCCAGAACGGTGTCGGGGTGATTCGGGTCCATGCTGAGGCCACTGCACCCTGTATTCGCATCGACGAACAACGTTTGTGTCCAGGTCTTGCCGCCGTCGGTGCTGCGGTAAACGCCGCGCTCGGGTTGCGGACTGTTGCCGCGACCTTCGGCGCACACAAGCACGTTGTTGCTGTCTTTCGGATTGACGACGATACGCGCGATGCGACCGGTATTCGTCAGACCCATCTGCTTCCATGTCTTGCCGGCATCGGTGGATTTGTAAACGCCATCTCCCCAGATATCGCTCGGGCGGATGAACCACCGCTCGCCCGTGCCGACCCAGACCGTGTTCGAATCCGAAGGCGCAATGGCTATCGCGCCGATCGCCGACGTATCCTGATCGTCGAAGATCGGCAGGAACGTGTGCCCACCATCGGTGGACTTCCACAAGCCGCTCGAGGCCGCGCCGAGGTAATACGTGGCGTAGTCGCCCGGAATGCCGGCGACCGAAGCGATGCGCCCGCCTGCGGGCGGACCCATGTAGTGGAATTGCAATGGCGGCGGCACGGTGGTTTTCGGCAGTGGGTGCGCTTCGCCGGCTTGCCGCGCACGCACTTCATTGGCCTCCTGTGCGTACGCGGCGGTCATTGCCAAAGCGGCCACGCACAACCCGCAGCCCAGGACCTTCGCCACCCCCAGCATTTTCATGTTCGCTCTCCGAAATTCCGGCTTCCTCATCTCACTCATTCGTGCCGAATGCGCAGCTCGTGAGTATCTTCATCCTCTGCGCTCAATCCATGTTCCGAAATCGGCAATCCGGCGCGCGCGCCCCAGCGGTAAACCGCGAGCGCAATGACTGCCGCGAGTATCGAATCCCATGGTGAGCCGATGAAAGCCGTGCCACCGAATGTGCCGAGCCAGGATGCGGCGATCATCAGCCAGTAGAAGACGATCAGCCACAACGACGCGCGCACGTCGCGTGCGACTGCGCCGGGATCTTCGCTGCGCCACGCGCGGTACGGAACGTAGACGGCATACAACACGATCTGCACGCCGAGCAGCCAGGACACGGTGTTCCAGCCGGACCAGTAAACGATCAGGGCGGCGATCGCGAACGACAGCGGCCCGAGCACGGCGAAGCCGCGCACGCGGAACGGACGTGGCAGGTCCGGTGCGTTGCGGCGCAAGGCCGCGGTGGTGATCGGCGCGACGGCGTAACTCAGCACCAGCGCGGCAGAGACCACGTTGATCATCGCCGAC
>DASXWZ010000196.1:0-3634 GCA_036503375.1 Rhodanobacteraceae bacterium
ACGGATCGCGCCATTCTGCTCGCCGACGACCGGGGTTTCAACGAATTCGCACCGCATCGACGCGCCGATGCGATCATGTGAACACCGGCGGCAGCCGCAGGGAGACGCGCAATGAAACCACGCTGGCCGACAAGGCTCGCCATCGTCGCGATGAGCGTGATCGCCACCGCCGCCGTGGCGTTCGCCATCGCCAACCTGATACCGGAAGAAACGCTGCTGGCGCGCGACATCAGCCGCGCCAGTCCGGTCGACAGCGCGCAGTTCCGCTACGAGGCCTCCAACCTGCCGGGCCCTTCGGTGCTCGCCGGCAACCGCGTGACCGCCTTGCAGAACGGCGCCGAATCCTTCCCCGCGATGCTGGCGGCGATCCGCTCGGCGAAGAAGTCGGTGGATTTCGAAAGTTACATCTACTGGTCCGGCGAAGTCGGACGCGAGTTCGTGCAGGCGCTGGCCGAACGCGCGCGCGCCGGCGTGGCGGTGCACGTGCTGCTGGACGGCATCGGGGGCCACAAGATTTCCGAGGAGAGCGAGCGCGAACTGCATGCTTCCGGCGCACAACTGAAATTCTTCCATCCGGTGCATTGGTGGACGCTCGACCGCCTGAACAACCGCGACCACCGCAAGATCCTGGTGGTGGACGGCCGCGTCGGTTTCACCGGCGGCATCGGCATCGCCGACGAATGGGCGGGCAATGCCACCCGACCCGACCATTGGCGCGACATGCAATTCGAAGTCGAAGGCCCGGTGGTGGCGCAGATGCAGGCGGTTTTCGAGGACAACTGGATCACCGTCACCGGCAACGTGCTGCTGGGCCCGGATTATTTTCCGGTGCTGCCCCCGCAGGGCAATGCGGCGGCCCAGATGTTCTCCTCGTCGCCCGACAGCGGCAGCGAGAACATGCAGTTGATGTACCTGCTCGGCATCGCCGCCGCGCGCAAGTCGATCGATCTGGAGGCGGCGTATTTCCTCCCGGGCGACCTGGTGCAGGATGCCTTGCGTGCGGCGCTGAAGCGCGGCGTCAAACTGCGCGTCATCGTGCCGGGCGAGCACATCGACAGCCACCTCGTGATGGACGCCTCGCAAGCCGAATGGGGCCCGGTGCTGGCGAACGGCGGGCACATCTACCGCTTCCAGCCCGCGATGTTCCACAGCAAGATGATGATCGTGGACGGCCAGCTCACCATGATCGGCTCGGCCAATTTCGACGAGCGCTCGTTCAAGCTCAACGACGAGGCCAATCTGAATGTCTACGACGCCGATTTCGCCGCGCACATGACGGAAGTCTTCCAGCAGGATCTGGCGCAATCACGCGAAGTGACCTATGCGCAATGGCAGCACCGTCCCTGGCTGCGCAAGGTGAAGGACAAGCTCTCCTGGCTCACCGCGTCGCAGCTTTAGATGTGTCGGGACGGTGGGTTTCGTAGAACCCGTTTCAAAGTTTCCGTTCGCCCTGAGCGTAGCGCCGAAGGCGCGGAGTCGAAGGGCGTTTCGGGTTTTCCCGCGTTTCGACTTCGCGGAGCTGCGCTCCGCTACGCTCAACACGAACGGTTTTGAACATCAAATGCCCCGCCCCAAAAAACACTACGGCCAGCATTTCCTGCACGAGCGCGGGATCATCGAGCGCATCGTCCTGGCGATCGACCCGAAACCCGGGGAGCGCATCGTCGAAATCGGCCCCGGCGAAGGCGCGCTGACCCTGCCGCTGCTTGACACCGCCGGCGCGCTGACCGCGATCGAATTGGATGCGGAGCTGATCGAACCGCTGCGCGAGAAATCGAAACCGCACGGCGAACTCACCCTCCTCCACGCCGACGTGCTGGAAACCGATCTCACGGCGCTGGCGGCGGGCGGCAAACTGCGGCTGGCCGGAAACCTGCCCTATTACGTCTCTTCGCCGATCCTGTTCCATTGCATCGAGCACGCGCGCGCGATCGAGGACATGCATTTCATGCTGCAGAAGGAAGTGGTGGACCGCATGGCGGCATCGCCGGGCGGCAAGACGTATGGACGTCTGAGCGTGATGCTGCAACTGGCGTGCACCGTCGAGCCGCTGCTGCGTGTCCCGGCCGGCGCGTTCCGGCCGCCGCCGAAAGTGGAATCCGCGGTGGTGCGCCTGATCCCGCGCCCGCCATCGCAAATGCCGGAACCCGAACTGATGCGCAATGTCGCCAACATCGTGCGCGCCGCCTTCGGCCAGCGCCGCAAGACGCTGGCGAATGCGCTCTCCGGAACGCTGGACGTGGACGCCATCCGCGCCGCCGGCATCGACCCGCGCGCGCGCGCCGAAACGCTCGATCCGCAACAGTACGTGGCGCTTGCGCGGGCCGGGCTTGCCCGCTGACACATCCTCGCAGACAATCGCGGGCATGCCGGAACGGGACGACAACCTGCCCTACGCCATCGAAGTGTCGGTGGACACGCAGTTCGTGGTCGAGCAGTCGCAGCCCGAGGCCGACCGCTACGTGTTCGCCTACACCATCACCCTGCGCAACGTCGGCGGCGTGCCGGCGCGCCTGCTGTCGCGCCACTGGGTGATCACCGACGCCAACGGCAAGATCGAGGAAGTGCGCGGCGACGGCGTGGTCGGCGAACAGCCGCGGCTGCAACCGGGCGAAGGCTACAGCTACACCTCCGGCGCAGTGCTGGCGACCAGCGTCGGCACCATGCGCGGCGAATATTACCTGCACGCCGACGACGGCACCGACTTCGAAACGCCGATTCCGGAATTCGTGTTGTCCGTGCCGCGAACCTTGCACTGACGGCGCCGCATCGTGGCGATCTACGCGGTCGGCGATGTGCAAGGCTGCTACCCCGAACTGCAACGCCTGCTGGATCGCCTGAACTTCGATCCGGCCGCGGACACGCTGTGGTTCTGCGGCGACCTGGTCAACCGCGGGGGCGAATCGCTGGAAGTGCTGCGGCTGGTGCACGGATTGCGCGAACGCTGCATCGTCGTGCTCGGCAACCACGATCTATCATTGCTGGCCGTGGCGCAGCGCAGCGCCGAGGCCAGGATCCGCGTCAATCCCGACCTGCGCCGCGTGATCGAAGCCGAAGACGGCGCGACGCTGATCGACTGGCTGCGCCATTGCAAGCTGATCCACCACGATGAGTCGCTGAATTTCACGTTGGTGCACGCCGGCATCGCGCCGTCGTGGACGTTGAAGCAGGCGCTGCGCATTGGCAATGAGGTCGAACGCGCGCTGCGCGGGCCGGGACACCGCGGCCTGCTGGCGCGGATGTTCGGCAACAAGCCCGCGCGCTGGTCATCGAAACTGCACGGCCAGGATCGCCTGCGTGCCGCGATCAACATCCTGACGCGCATGCGCTATTGCGACGTGCGCGGCCGGATCGACTTCGAAGCCAACGGCGCGCCCGGCACGCAACCGGCCGGCCTCTATCCCTGGTACGAAGTGCCCGGCGGCAAACCGCGCGAATCGCGCATCGTCTGCGGCCACTGGTCCACCCTCGGCCTGTTCGCGGGACTCGGCATCTACGCCATCGACACCGGCGTGGTGTGGGGCGGCCAGCTCACCGCGATGCGGCTGGACGGGGAAGAACCGCGGTTCATCGCGGTGGAGGCGGAGGGGAATAGGCGGAAGCCAGTCTGAAGTAGCGGTCCGCTCGGCCGATA
>DASXWZ010000197.1:0-24346 GCA_036503375.1 Rhodanobacteraceae bacterium
CTGCGGCCTGATCCGCCTCGCCCACCCTCTCCGTCTCCCCTCTGATCTCCGGTCTCCGCGCTAGCGCAATGTCGGTGTGGAACGGTGCGCCGTCGCCAGGCCTCACACTTCCAACGATTCACACATTGGTGGCGCGCTTGCAGCCTTACGCTGACCCACGCGAGCTCTGCAAATCGAAGAAGAGCCGTGCGGCCCTTCTTCGATTTCAGCGTGTCATGGGCGATTCCGCTCGCATCGGAAGCCTATGCCACCGGACGGAAGCGCAGGCGCCCTCGCTCAGGAACCCGCCCATTCGGTCTCGACAATCTTGCGGTGATGGTATTCCTCCGACTGGAACGTGCTTTCGCTCGTTTGTTTGTCGGCGGTGGCGCCGGCCATCGTTGGCGCGGTGCGGCACTGACCGCCATCATTGTGGTATCCCGATTGCGTCAGGTATTGCCCGAACTTGACGCCGCCATCGTTGTTCGCAGAGCTGAGCGAAAACACACGACTGAAGTATTCGACGTGGTTGTTTCCGCCATAGCAGTACTCGAAAGCCGTCTGCTTTTGCTGATGCATGGCATTGCGCTGCGCTGCTCCGTTTCCGAGCGAACCAGCCCAAGTGGTGGCCGTTGCCGCGGTGAGGGTTGCGAAGAGAAGTACAGATGTCGATCTCATAAGTCCTCCAGATGGACTGGTTGAATCCGCCACTGCCGGTCGGCGGGCGATGCGAGATCGATATTTTCAAAGTATCAGCGAGGGTTTGTCCCCACAAGTGCCGGGCCTCTCAACCTCTATCGGTCGTTCCCGTGCTTGGCATCTCCGGCCTTTTCGCCAGCACCACGTCGGTGTGGAATGGCGTGCCGTCGCGCAGTCCCGACACTTCCACGGTGGTGCCGGGCTTCAGTTCCGCTTCGCGGTTGCGCAAATCCGCGGGATCGACCACCGGCTGTTTGTCCATTTGCAGCAGCACGTCGCCGGGTTGCAGGCCGGCTTTCGCGGCCGGACCGCCGGGATAGACATCGGTGACGGTGGCGCCGCGCGCGGCCGCGGGCAGGCCGGAGTTGGCGGCAACGGTGACCCCGGCGTAATCGGCGCCCAGCCAGCCGCGCACCACGCTGCCGTGTTCGACGATCTGCTCCAGCACCATCTTGGCGGTGCGGACGGGGATGGCGAAGCCGATGCCTTCGGCGCCGACGCCGCGTTCCAGCATCGCGGTGTTGATGCCGACCAGTTGTCCGCGCGCATTGACCAGCGCGCCGCCGGAATTGCCGGAGTTGATCGCGGCATCGGTCTGGATGAAATCCTCGTAAGGCGACAAGGCCAACTGCCGGCCGATGGCGCTGACGATGCCCATGGTCACGGTCTGGCCGATGCCGAACGGATTGCCGATCGCCAGCACCACGTCGCCCACTTGCGGCAGATCCGATGACGTGCTGATCGAAGGCAGTTTGCCGGCATCGACCTTCAGCACCGCCAGGTCGGTATCGTTGTCGCTGCCGACCACCCGAGCGTGCGCAACGCGGCCGTCGTAGAGCATTACCTGGATGTCGTCGGCACCCGCGATCACGTGGTTGTTGGTCAGCACGTAGCCGTCGGGCGTGAAAATCACGCCCGAACCCAAGCTCTGTTCGCGGCGCTTCAGGGTCTGGCCGGTGTCGCCGCCGAACAGCCGCTGCATCATCGGATCGGGAAAGAACTTGATCGCGCGCTCGGTGACGATCTTGTCCGCATAGATATTGACGACCGCGGGTGCCGCGCGCCCGACCGCATCGGCATACGACACCGGCCCTTCCCCCAAGTTGGCGTGCGACGTTTGTGCGATTTGCGCCGGCTGCAAACGGGGCGCGAGCCCCAACCCTTCGCGCAGGCGCGCGCCCAGCCCCGGCCAGAGCAGGCCGATTACGAACGCGGCGGCGAGGCCCGCCACCGCGAATTGCAGGAAGAACAGGAGCGGTCGGGTGATGCGAGGCATGGTCTGCACCGCGTGCAGCGGCGTTGTGCAGGGCGGTGGCGATCGTTAAACTATCACGATTTTGGGGCGTGCCGCTTTACGAAAAGGGCGCTGCAGCGGACCGATCCGGGGAGAATTCCGGATGCTGCGAGCCGGCGGACGCGCGCCGCGGCAACTCCGACGGAACTCAGGTGGAGAATCTTTTGATGGCGAACGAAGGGGTCAACCACGGCCGGCGCAGGTTCCTGGCCGGGACCACCGCCGTGATCGGCGGGGTCGGCGTGGTGGTGACGGCGATACCGTTCATCGAATCCTGGCTGCCGAGCGCGCGCGCGAAATCCGCCGCGGCGCCCGTCACGGTCGACCTGGGCAACATCGAGTCCGGCCAGATGGTGCGTTACGGCTGGCGCGGCCTGCCGGTCTTCATCGTCAATCGCACCAAGGAACAGCTCGCTTCGCTGCCGGCGCAGGATCCGCGGCTGAAGGACGCGAAGAGCCAGAACGCCGACCAGCAGCCGAAGTATTGCCAGAACGAATACCGCTCGATCAAGCCGGAATGGCTGGTGGTGATCGGTATCTGCACGCACCTGGGCTGCGTGCCCGACTACAAGGGCGAAGTGAAGCCAGAGCCGTTCGATCCGGACTGGAAGGGCGGCTTCTACTGTCCCTGCCACAAGTCGCGCTATGACATGTCCGCGCGCGTGTACGACGGCGTGCCGGCGCCCGCCAACCTGGTGGTGCCGCCGTATCACTTCACGGACGACACCCACGTCCAGATCGGCGTTGATCCAAACGGAAACGGAGCCGCGTGATGACCGAACATGTGACCATCCATCCGCGCAATCGCCTGCTGGCCTGGATCGAGGAACGCCTGCCGATCCTCTCGTTCACCGCGTCGCATACCACGGGTTATTACGCGCCGAAGAACTTCAACGTGATGTACTACTTCGGCTCGCTGGCGCTGCTGGTGCTGGTGAACCAGATCGTCACCGGCATCTTCCTGACGATGTTCTACACGCCGACAGGCGATGGCGCATTCGCTTCCGTCGAATACATCATGCGCGACGTGGAGTGGGGCTGGCTGATCCGCTACATGCACGAAGTCGGCGCCTCGATGTTCTTCATCGTGGTCTACCTGCACATGTTCCGCGGCCTGATGTACGGCTCATACAAGAAGCCGCGCGAACTGGTCTGGTTGCTGGGCATGTTCATCTTCCTGGCGCTGATGGCCGAAGCCTTCATGGGCTACGTGCTGCCGTGGGGCAACATGTCGTTCTGGGGCGCCAAGGTGATCATCACCCTGTTCAGCGCGGTTCCGGTGATCGGCAAGGATCTGGTCACCTGGATCATGGGCGACTTCATTCCTTCCGGCGCCACGCTCAACCGCTTTTTCGCGCTGCACGTGATCGCGCTGCCGCTGGTGTTGCTGCTGCTGGTGGTGTTGCACCTCTCGGCGCTGCACGAAGTCGGCTCCAACAATCCCGACGGCGTGGAAATCAAGCAGAAGAAGGGACCGGACGGTCATCCGCTGGATGGCATCCCGTTCCACCCGTATTACACGGTGAAGGATCTGTTCGGCGTGGGCATCTTCCTGATCCTGTGCGCCTTCATCATCTTCTTCGAGCCGACCGTCGGCGGCTGGTTCCTGGAACACGACAACTTCATCCCGGCGAACAACCTCGTCACCCCGGCGGAGATCAAGCCGGTGTGGTACTTCACGCCGTTCTACGCGATCCTGCGCGTGATCCCGAGCAAGGGCTTGGGCGTGATCGCGCTGCTGGCCTCGATCGTGGTGCTGTTCCTGGTGCCATGGCTGGATCGCGGCAAGGTGAAGTCCATCCGTTACCGCGGGTTGGGCTACAAGGTCGCCCTCGGCGTCTTCGCGGTGGTATTCGTGCTGCTGGGTTCGATCGGCGCCGGCAAGACCACCGAATGGATCCCGGAAATCTTCGGACCGAACGCGGACCTCACCTCGATCGAGAACGCCTTCGGCCGCACTTTGACGGTGCTGTATTTCGGCTTCTTCCTGTTCCTTTGGGCCTACACCTATTTCGGCTGGGAGAAGACCAAGCCAGTGCCGGAGCGGGTGACCGTGGTTCACCATTAGTGCACATCCAAGCGTGTGAAAGCGGCCATCCATCGCCGCACTTTCCAACAACAGCGGGCACGAAGTGACGTGCCGAGAGCGGACTCCACATCAATGCACAAGTTGAAAACAATCTGCTTCGCGCTCGCAATGCTCGCCGGCGTCGCCGTCGCACACGCGGAAGAAAGCGGCTATCCGAATGCCAATACCAGCATCAGCGACCCCGCTTCGCTGCAACGCGGCGCCAGACTGTTCTTCAACTACTGTGTGGGCTGCCACTCGCTGGAATACCTGCGCTACTCGCGCATCGCAGATGATCTGGGCCTGACCGAACACCAGGTGATGGACAATCTCAATTTCACCGGCGCCAAGTTCGGCGATCCGGTGAAATCGTCGATGAAACCGGAAGACGCCGAGAAGTGGTTCGGCAAGGCGCCTCCCGATCTGTCGCTGGAAGTGCGTGCCAAGGGCGCCAACTGGGTCAGCGCCTACCTGCATTCGTTCTATCTCGATCCCGCGCGTCCGGTCGGCTGGAACAACGCCGTGTTCCCCAATGCCTCGATGCCGTTTCCGCTCGCGGAATTGCAGGGCGTCCAGACCGCGGTGATGGCGCCGGCCAAACCCGGCGAGGAAGCGACCGTCGAAAAACTCGAAATCAAACAGCCCGGCCGCATGAACCAGGAAGAATACGCGCAGGCGGTGCGTGATCTCACCTCTTTCCTGGAATACGCCTCCGAGCCCGCTGCGTTGAAGCGCACGTCGATGGGCGCGTGGGTGCTGATCTATCTGGCCTTGTTCACCTTCGCAGCCTTCATATTGAAGAAGGAATACTGGAAGGACGTGCATTGACGCGCAGACAGCGGTCTGCGCGCGCAAGAGGAACGCCGGCCGATGAGCCGACCGGCGCACAAGGGGACTCATCGCCATGACCCAAACCGCTCGTTCGCGCTCCGTGCTCACCTTGTTCACCGCGTCCGACAACGTGCAGTGCCATCGTGTGCGCATGGTGCTGGCCGCCAAGGGCGTGGGCTATGACCGTGTCGAGGAGACGCTCGGCAAACCCAGCGAGGAATTGCTGCAATTCAATCCTTACGGCGACGTGCCGACGTTGCTGGACCGCGATCTGGTGCTGTACCAGCCCGCGTTGATCTGCGAATACTTGGACGAGCGTTATCCGCATCCGCCGCTGATGCCGGTCGATCCGCTGTCGCGCGCAAGGCTGCGGTTGGCGTGCGTGCGCATGGAGCGCGAGTGGCTGCCGCTGATCGAAACCATCCATGCCGGCGGGCGTCCGGCGGAACCCGCGCGCCGGAAGTTGCGCGACGCATTGATGGCCACGCTGCCGCTGTTCAAGGCGTCCAAGTTCTTCCTCAATCCCGAGATGAGCCTCGCCGATTGCCTGGTATCCCCGGTGATCTGGCGGCTGCCGATGCTCGGCGTGCAACTCCCGCGCGAGGGCAAGCCGATCCTTGATTACGGCGAGCGCATTTTCCGCGGCCAGGGCTTCGCCCGCAGCCTGACCCCGGACGAACGTACCCTGCACGAGGCGAGCGTCTAGGAGCTCAGCGTTCCGGGAGTGAATGGCACAAGGAAGTGGCGTGGCCCGGCGGACTCCGGATGGGTCTGTCCAGGACTTTCAAAAACCAGCTACGCTTGTGTTACCCGAAATGGTACTGAACGTGGCCGATCAACCTGCCATGACTTCCAATCGCCCGTATCTGCTGCGCGCGGTGTATGACTGGATCAGCGACAACGGGCTGACTCCTTACATACTGGTGGACGCCGCGCAGCCGGGCGTGCGCGTTCCCGCGCACACGGTCCGCGATGGTCGCCTCGTGCTGAACTTGGCGATGCGCGCCGTCTCCAACCTGGAGCTCGGCAACGAACGCATTTGCTGCCTCGCGCGTTTCGGTGGAGTCAGCCACGCGATCGACGTACCGGTCGAAGCCGTCATGGCGATCTACGCGCACGAAAACGGGCAGGGCATGATGTTTCCGCGCGAGGACGCCGGCGCTGCACAACCTGCCGTGGAAAGCCAGAACGAACAGCGCGACGAGATCCAGAAATCCGAAGCGTCCGTCGAGCCGCCGCTCGAGTCTTCAGAATCTCCGCCGCCCAAGGGTCCGCCGAAGTTGCGGGTCGTAAAGTGACTACGGCACTTGGTCATCCGGCCAGTACCTGGACGCGTGCCCAGCCGCACTTCCGTTGAAGGGATCAATGCGAGCGCGCAAACAGTACTGCGCCGCTCGCCAATCACTTGCTTCCGGCTCAATGCAATGTCTTGCGCGCATGCGTGATCGGCACGACGTTGCCGCCGCCCGGGATCTCCGTGATGATGCGCGGCTTCGATGGTGGAGCCATCGAGACAGCGCGCGGGGTCTCGGTGTCCGCCCATGAATCCCCTCGTGCAGGCAGGCTGTAGTTGATCAGCCGATCGCCCGCCAGGGTCAGGCTGGCGCGATGGCGATCATCGCCGTCATAGCTGAGGTCGAAGCGGTAACCGCGCAGCAGCCGCGGCCTGCCGTTGCGCCAAAGCGGATGCAGACCATGCAGCACCACGCTCTGGTCCAGCATCTGCGCACCGTGCTCCGCGCACAGCCGCTGCGCATGCGCGATCGCACGTTCGCGCGCGCGCATCGCGGCGTACCAGATCAGGCCGATCGCAACGCAAACGGATAGCGGCAGCAGGGCGTCAGTCACAGATTTTTCCGGCTAACATGAGCATTGTAGAAGAGGATATGCGGCCGAAGTGACCGCTTTCAGGGGTGGTCGATGCAACTGATCTTTGCGGGCGGCGAGCACGCGCCGTTCATCTTGCCCGAGGGGGCCACGGCGATCGGGGCGGCGGCAGACGCGAACATCGTGCTGGCGCAGCCCGGCATCGCGCCCGTGCACGCGCGTATCGAACGCCGCGGCGAGCGCGTCCAGGTGCAACCCTGCGCGGAGCCGGTGCGGCTCAATGGCCGCCCGCTGCGCGAGGCGATGGTGCTGAAATCCGGCGATACGCTGGAGTTCGCTTCGGTGCGGTGTCGACTGGTCAAGGAGCATGTCGACGGCGGCGGTGATCGCAGCACGCGCATCCGCTCGACGGTGCCTCGTTACGTGTTGCGCGGCGTCTCCGGTCCGACCTTCGGCCGCAATTTCGGCATCGACGGTGCGCTGACGCTGGGCCGCCAGGCCGACTGCGAGATATGCATCCCGCTGGGCGAGATCTCGCGCAAGCACGCGCGGCTGAAGCCGACCGCGGACGGGGTGCTGGTCGAGGATCTGGATTCGGCCAACGGCACCTCCATCAACGGCAAGCGCATCCGCAACGGCGTACTGCACCCCGGCGACGAGCTGGCACTGGATACCGTTCGCTTCATGCTGCTGGCGCCCGCGGCGGAAACCGCGTCGACTACCGCTTCGCCCTTGCGGCGTTCGCACCTCCTGCGCATCGGCGCGGTGGTCGCGCTGGCGATCGTGCTGGCGTTGTTGATCGCGAAGGCGGTCGGTGCGTTGTAGTTCGGCCAGCATCAAAGCGGATCGAGGGCGTAGCGGGCGCAGTAGCTCTCAATCCGCTTTTTCGAAGCGCATCGACAAATCGATCGCACATATGTTTTTCGTCAGCGCGCCGATCGAGATGTAGTCCACGCCGCATTCGGCGATTTCGCGCACCCTCTCTAGACTCACGCCACCGGAGACTTCCAGCGGGGCGCGTCCATCGGTCAGCACGACCGCCTCGCGCAGCATCGGCAACGGAAAATCGTCCAGTAATACGCGATCGGCGCCGGCGCGCAACGCCTGCGTCAGTTCCTCCAGCGATTCGACTTCGACTTCGAGCAACAGGTCCGGGTGCCGTGCGCGCGCAGCGGCGATCGCTGGTTCGATGCCGCCCGCTGCGGCCACGTGGTTTTCCTTGATCAGGATCGCGTCGAACAGCCCGATGCGGTGGTTGGCGCCGCCGCCGCAGCGCACCGCGTACTTCTGCGCGATGCGCAAACCGGGCAGCGTCTTGCGCGTATCGAGGATCGTTGCGCGGGTGCCGTTCACCGCATCCACGTAGGCGCGCGTCGCGGTCGCCGTGGCCGAGAGCGTCTGCAGGAAATTCAGCGCACAGCGTTCTGCGCCGACCAATGCGCGCGCCTTGCCTTCGATGCGGCACAGCACCGCATCGGCCTCGATCCGATCGCCGTCGGTGTGAATCCATTCGATGCGCGCGCTCGCGTCGAGTGAGCCGAAGCACGCCTGCGCCCAGGGAATGCCGGCGATCACCGCGCGCCCGCGGCACACGATGCGCGCGTTCGCGCGCGAGTCCGCATCGATCAGATCGGCCGTGACGTCGCCCGGACCGAAATCCTCCGCCAGCGCGCGGTGCACGTCGGCGTCGATGATTTCCTGGGGTGGAGAGGGCGTCGCGGCCATGGTTACCCGGGCTTGAGTCCGGGATTGTCGCAGCCGCGGGGCTTTCGAGAAAGCGGATCAGCCGTTCTGCCTTTCCGCCTGCGCCTGGCGCAAGCGCTCGACGATCGCATCCAGGGCACGGTCGAACAGCGGCACTTCCTCCAGGATCAGGGCGCGTCCTTGGTGCAGTTCACCGGCCAGTTGCTGCGCGCTGCGGTCGGCCACCTTCAACCCGCGCCGGTTGACGAAAAGATACTTGCCGCTGATCGGGCTGATCCAGGACAGTTTGGCGCGCTCGCGCGTGCCGGCCTCGTCGATGAATTCGATCCACGCGCCGACCTTCAGCGCGCGCACGGCCTGCAGCGATTCCGCATTGTCTCCGGCGGGCGCATCCTCCGGTGTCGCCGGTTCGGCGGCCTCCTCGCCGAGGATTTCGGCCACGCCTTCCGCGGCCGGCAAGGGTTCGACGATCTGGATTTCCGGCGGAGCCGGAGTCGCGGGCGCTTCGCCGAGCTGGCGGCGCCAGAAGTCCTGCAGGTCGTCCAGCAGGCGGCGCAGATCCGGTTCCTGGAAAGCCACCGTGGTCAGCCCCTGCCTCAAGGTCTTTTCCAGCCAAGGCAAGCGTTCGCGCAGCAGCGTGCGCTCGTGTTCGTCCTGCGGCGTCTGCGCGCTTTCGACGAATTCATCCACGAAACGCAGCGCGCCGTGGAATTCTGAGCTCTGCTCGCCCTGGCGCAGCAGCACCAGCACCAGGTAATTGGCCCACGGCCGCGTCAACACGCCTTGCAGCAGCGCCGGGAGCGGATGGCCTTCCATGCGCGTGACGATCTCGCGCGCCGCGCGGCGACGCGCCTCCTGCAGACGTTCGCGGCCGCGAGCGGCTTCGGCGGCGCGCTGCTCGGCGAGGTCGGCGCGCTTGCGGTTGTTCTCGACGAAAGCGGTGAAATCGCCGAGCTGGCGATCGAACACGCCGATGTCATCGTCGAAATCGGCGAGCAACGCCTCGACCACACTCTTGGTCTTGTCGTACAGGCGGCGGTCGCGATCGGATTCTTCCGACCAGCCCTTGGCGGTGTCGGCCAGCAGATCCAGCAATCGCCGCGCCGGGTGCGATGCATGCGCGAACATGCGCCGGTCGAGGATCGCGACTTTCAGATACGGAATCTGCAGGCGCGACAGCAGCACCTGCATCGGCGCCGGGATGGTGCGATCCTGCAGGATGTACTCGAACAGCATGCCGACCAGGTCGATGGTGTCCTCGTCGGCACCCGAAACGCGGCTGCGCGATTCTCCGGACAAGCGGCGGATCTGGTTCATCAGCTCGTCTTTCAGACGCTGCACCACGTGCGCGGCCTCGCTGCTCTCCAGCGGCGCCGGTTGTGCAGGCAACGGCGCGGCCTCGCCCTGCAGCAGGGTAAGCGCGCCCAGCAATTCCGCGGGGGTCAACGATGTGACCTGTGCTCCGGAAGACATCACGTCCGCGCTGCGGCCTTGGCGCCGCCCCGCCAGCAACGCGGTGAGCGTGTGCATCAGTTCCGCGTGCAGGCCTGCCGATTCGCCGGCCAGCACCGCGGCGGAAGCGGTCGTGACCATTCGCGCCTGCGCTTCGGGCGTGCCCGCTTCCGGAGCCTCGCCCGGCGCGCGCGCGAAGGTGTAGCGCAGGTGCGGCAGCACGCCAGCCTGCATCAGCAGCGTATTCACTTCGTGATAGAGCGCGTCCAGCCCGGCCAGCACGTAGCGCTCGAACAATTTCAGGATGATCAGGCGGACCTTGATGTCGACGTCTATCTCGCGCAGCGAGGCGCGGAATGCATGCGCCAGCGCGGCCGGACCGAGCGGATTGTTACCGTCGTCGATGCGATGGCCGCCGCAGATCACCGCGAGCCGCTGGTTCAACGCGTGCAGCGCGCCGGAAAGTCGGCCATCTGCCTTGGAAACCATGCTGGCGACCGCCAGCGATTCTTCCAGTTCGCTGTCGTCCACCAGCGACAACTGTCCGCTGCGTGCGGCCGCCGCCGCGGAATCGGAACTCTCCGCGCGCGTGCGCGGACGTCCCGCCGCGAATTCGCTGAAACCGCGCGAGACTTCCTCGCCGAACAACCGCTCCAGCAACGGACGCTTCTTGCGTGCTTCGCGCATGCCGTCGAAATACTGCGTCTGCGCGGCGTTGCTCTCGGCCTTCTCGGCGAGATCGAACAGCGCGTCATCGACGTTGTCGAGCAGATTGGTGGCGAGTTCGTGGCTGCGCTTCAGCGTCAGCGCGCGCACCGCGCCGAGCAATTCGCCTACGCGCTCATTGCGCGGATCGCCACGGCCGGCCAGTTCCACCACCTTGCCCGGTTCGGAACGCGGATCGTTCTGTGGTGTGGTCATGGCGGCGCAGCCGTAAGAGGTATCAAAGTATGGCGGAGGTATGTAGCTGGGTCGTGATGGCCGTCACGGATCGATCGAATATGGTTCAGCGGGGAAAGTCATTGAGCTGCAAGGTACCGATCCCCTCGTCCGGCAGCATCACCGGGATGTCGTCCTCGATGCGGTAGACCACCTTGCCGTCGGTCGTGATCAGGCCCGCCTGGAGTGGAGTCTTGATCTTCTCTCCCGCGACGGTGTCCAGCGAGCCCGCTTCGACCGCGCGGTTCAACGCCGCCAACTCGTTGGCGTTGAGCATCCGCAGCGGCGTCTTGCTGACGGGATCGCAGAGGATATCG
The DNA here is from genome assembly GCA_036503375.1 of Rhodanobacteraceae bacterium. GTDB lineage: Bacteria > Pseudomonadota > Gammaproteobacteria > Xanthomonadales > Rhodanobacteraceae > 66-474. Next base: position 11,111 of record DASXWZ010000197.1, read on the forward strand.
AGCAACCGCTTGTCCACGCCGTTCGGACTCCCTGGTTTGCCCCGGGCGCAGCCCGGGCACTCGCGTACAATAGCCGTTTTGGGGTTACCCGGCCATGAAAAATGCAAGACGCGCGCCGGCCGTCGGCGTGGTGATGGGCTCGCGTTCGGACTGGGAGACCCTGCAGCACGCGGCGGAGATGCTGGAGCAGTTCGGCATCGCGCACGAAATCGAAGTGGTCTCCGCGCACCGCACGCCGGACAAGCTGTTCGCCTATGCCGAAAGCGCCGCGAAGCGCGGCTTGCAAGCGATCATCGCCGGCGCCGGCGGCGCCGCGCACCTGCCGGGCATGCTGGCCGCCAAGACGCGCGTGCCGGTGCTGGGAGTGCCGGTGGAATCAAAATCGCTGCAAGGCCTGGATTCGCTGCTCTCGATAGCGCAAATGCCGGCGGGCATTCCGGTCGGCACCCTGGCGATCGGCAAGGCCGGCGCGATCAACGCCGCGCTGCTTGCCGCCGCGATCATCGCGCTGAACGATGCGAAGATTGCCAAGGCACTGGATGGCTATCGCGCGAAGCAGACTGCCGATGTGCTGGAAAATCCCGATCCGCGCAAGGCGGCGACGCGTTGATGGGAACCATCGGCATCCTTGGAGGAGGACAGCTCGCGCGCATGCTGGTGCTGGCCGGCGCGCCGCTGGGGGTGCGCTTTCAAGTTGTCGACAGCGCGGAGGATGCCTGCGCGGGCCAGGTCGCACCACTGATCCGCGCCGACTGGCGCGATTTCGCCGCGCTGGAAAAATTCGCGCGCGCCATCGACGTCGCCACCTTCGATTTCGAGAACGTGCCGGCGGAAACCGCGCAGTGGTTGACGCAACGCACGCAGGTGTTTCCCAATCCACGCGCATTGGCCACGGCGCAGGATCGACTCGCTGAAAAAACTCTATTTCGCGAATGCGGTCTCGGCACGCCGGCCTTCGCGCCGGTGGACAGGCGCGCCGATCTGGATGCCGCGCTGCGCGAAGTCGGCGCGCCCGCGATCCTGAAAACGCGCAGGCTCGGTTACGACGGCAAGGGCCAGTTCCGCTTGAAATTTACGAGCGATGCGGACGCGGCGTGGCAGGCGCTGGGTTCCAACTCGCATGGGCTGATCCTGGAGGCCTTCGTGCCGTTCGAATGCGAAGTCTCGGTGATCGCGGTGCGCGGCCGCGACGGCGATTTCGGCACCTGGCCGCTGACGCGCAACTGGCATTCGGATGGAATCCTTTCTGCGAGTCTGGCGCCTGCGCATGTGGATGATGCGATTGCATCCGCCGCATTCGCGCATGCGAAGACGATTGCGGAACAGCTCGATTACGTGGGCGTGTTCGCGCTCGAGTTGTTCGTGCATGGCGGCAAGCTGCTCGGCAACGAAATGGCACCGCGCGTGCACAACTCCGGTCACTGGACCATCGAAGGCGCGGTCACCTCGCAGTTTGAGAACCACGTGCGCGCGGTGCTGGGCTTGCCGTTGGGCGAAACATCCGCGCTCGGCCGCAGTTGCATGCTGAACTGGATCGGCGAGCTGCCCGATGCGAACGCTATCCTGCGCGAACCCGACGCGCACTGGCACGACTACGGCAAATCCCCGCGCGCCGGACGAAAGGTCGGGCATGCGACTGTTCGAGCGCGGGATGACGAGACCCTGGCGCGTGCGTTGCAGAGAATCGGCGAGGCGTTGGGTAGACAAGCGCAGGTGCAACCGGTGATCGATGCGCTGCGCTGACACACGTTATTTTTCGATCCTGTAATTCAAGCTCGCCCGATTGCCCGTCGTGGCATTCTCCGCCTCGAATTGCAGGAACCGGTTGAGTGTGTAGCGCAGGGTGATCACCTGTCCGGGTGTGAACAGGCCGACGCCGTAACTTAGGAACAATCGCGGCGAAAGATATTTCCCGGCGGTGAACGCGCTGCCGCCCAGCGCCTCGCTGCTGGACACGCCTGCTTCCAGTCCCAGGCGTGATCCGATCGACTTGGCGAGGCGGTCACCGGCCAATCCACCCAGCGCCTGCGCGGCGGTGTTCAGCGTGTCGGCTTCGCCGCTCTTCAGCGATTCCAGCGGCCGGCCGGTAACGAGGTACGACAACGCCTGTGCCTGTTCCATCGACGGATCGGAGAACACCGTGAGGATCGGCTGCTGCGCGGTGCCGCGCACCTGCAAACCGACGGTGATGTCCTGGCTGCGGATGTTGCGCGTGGCGCGGATGTCCAGTCCCGGATTGTCCAGTCGCGTGCCGGCGAACAGCAGCCGACCGCTTTCGATCTGCAGCGTCTGCCCGTAGGCTTGATACGTGCCGTCCACGCGGATTTCGCCGCGGCCGGTGGCGGCCCGCTCGGGCTGCACGTGTACCGCAAGCGCGCCGTGCACCTTGCCGTCCAGGCCATAGCCTTTCACCGCGACATCGTCGCCGAGTTTCACCGTGATGTCGGCGCGCATCGGCATTTCGCCGACCGCGGCCTGCTGCTGCGTTTCATCGACGATCACCACATCCGGCGAAGCCTTGGCCGGACTTTGCCCCGGCAGTTTTTCAGCTTCGATTTTGGCCCATGGAATAACAAGCGTGCCGCCCAGCGTATAAAGATCCTGCGCTCGGCCGATGCGCAGATCGGGCGAGGCGATCACGTGCGCTGCAGGAATGTCGGCCACCAGCACGTTGTCGCCGCGGATCTGCAATGACAGCGGCGCGGTCGCGCTCAGGCCGGTGTTGCCCGCGATGTGCAACACCCCGTCGCCCGAAGCGATGTGTCCGTCGATGCGCAGCGTGCCTTGCGCCCCGCCGGCGATCGCGAAGCGGCCGTCGTGCAGTTTCAAACCGGCGCGCGGCAGCTCGGCGGCGAAATTCTGCGTCCGGATTTGGCCGGCGAATTGCGGCGCAGCCAATGTACCGCCGAGTGTGAGCGTACCGGCCAGCGTGCCATGGACGTTCGCGATCTCCGAAGAAAGTGCTTCGAGGAATGCCAGGCTTCGCAGATCGGCGCTGACCGTTCCATGCAATGCGTGTTCCGCGCCGCTCGACGTGACATCGCCATTGACGTGTCCGCCGTCACTCAGATTCCCGGTGAGGCGCGCGCGCTGGCTTTGTCCATTCGCGGTCGCGTCGATGCTCAAGCCCGTCCACGCCAGCAGCGTGTTGTTCGGAGTGGATGCAAACGAGATCGAACCTTCGCTCGCCTGCAAATTCGCATTCCCATCGATGCTGCCGTCGGTGCGCTGCGTCAATTGCCCGGAACCGGAAAGTTCGCCGCCGGCGCGCAACGGTTCGGTGCTGGAGGCCAGCGTCGCCAGCAACTGCATCGGGAGGCGTTGCAATTGGTAACGCGCGGTGAGCGTGCCGTCCGCCTTGCGCTCCGCGGCAACGCAAAGATTCGGCTCGCCCGCGCTCAAGCACAGTTGCGACAGCGACGCCGCACCGTCTCTCCAACTGAGCGTCGCCGGTTGCTGCTGCCGCCATTCCGGCAGGCCCTGCGGCGTGAAATGCAGGTCGTGCAGCGTGCCACTCCAGCTTTTTGATTTCTCGTTCCAACTGCCTTGCAGCGCCAGTGCGGCACTCAATTGCGGTCCGCGTGCATCGAGTTGCAGCCGATGCGCCGCCGCCGTGCCGTGTGCATTCATATGCACCGCATCGAAATCCAGCCCGGACGCGTGCACGCCGTTCAGGGCAAACTCGAAATCGCCACCGGGACGACTGATATCGGGAATGGACGCGGTGAGTTGCAGCACGTCGACGGTCCGCGCGTTCAGGGCGAGATGCTTTCCATGCAACTGGCCATTTACCGCCAACTTCGGCCATGCGCCGCGCACGGTGAAGTTGCCCTGCAGCGCGCCGGAAGCCTGCGGCAGCCAGTCTGCCAATGAAGCGATCTCCAGCGCGACCGTCGCATTGGTGCGCGTACCGCCCTGACCTTGTGCGCGGATGCGGCTGCGGCCGGTCACCAGCAGCAGCGTGCCGTCGAACAGATTGTCCGGCGTGATGCGCAGGTCGGCCTGGCTGCCGGCGACGCTGCGCTGGCGCAACGTTCCGGCGACGCGATCGAGTTTCAGGGTGGCCTGCGGGCCGCGAGAAGTCAGCGCACCTTCGCTGGCAAGCGCGAAATCCAGCGCACCATTCCAGCCGGCGATCAATGCGCCCGGATCGAACTTGCGTGCGGTCGTATCGACCTTCCAGGAGAACTGCGGTTGCAGACCGATCGTGCCGTGTACATCCAGGCCGCCGTTCTTCTGCACGAGCTTCAAAGTTTGCAGTGCGATCGCTTTCGGTGTGCCCTGCAGCGCCACCTGCAGATTCGCTAGCCGATCCGGCGGACCGATCGCGAGTGCGCCATCCAGTGCATAGTGCTGCGCGCTGCCGCCGAAATGCGCGGTCCCGTGCGTGGCGAGCGGTTGTCCCGCCAGATCGGCAGGCAGCAGAACGTCTTGCCATTTCACGTCGAGCGCGGCGGAAATCGGCTTCGCGTCCAGATGCACCGCGCCGGTGGCAGTGGCCACGCCAGCAATCTGCGGCGAGCGCAGCCGCAGCGGATCGAGCATCAGCGTCTTGCCGGCAAGGCGGAATTTCGCCGGGTCGAGCAGCAGCGTGCGATCGTTGAACGCGAGTTTGCCGATCAGCTTGCCGCCTTGGGCATTGCCGTGACCGCGCAGGTCGAGCGCGAGCGTCCTGATGGTTTCGGGCAAGTCGACGGGCAGTGCGTCCGCGGCGAACGCCGGCGCGTTCAGTGCGAGGGTCCAGGCATGGTTTGCATCCAGCTTCAGGGTCGCATGCAGGTCCGCGCGCACCGGTGATGCGACATTCGCCTGCAACGAGGCCGTCGAGCCGTCCGATCGGGTTTCCAGCTCGGCGACGTAACGCGTGCCGTTCTGCCGCCAGTCCAGATGCGCCTTGCCATGTCCGCTGTAACCGGGGGCCAGCGCCATCACGCCTTTCAATGATGCGCTGCCTTGCGGTGCGCGCAAATCGAGTCGACGAATCAGCAGTTGATCGCTGGTCCACAGTCCGGCGATCGCCAAACTGTTCGCAGCAAAAAATTGCTTGCCGGCCTGATGCACGTCGATGCGCGCCAGCAGCGTGTCGTCCAATACCACGGTCAAAGGCGGTTGCAACGAGAAGCCAGCGGACGACGAACCCGACGCGCCCAGCGTCAGGTCGATACCATCGATGCGCGCGTGTTTGACGTGCAATCGCCGGACCAGCAATGCCCAGGGTTGCAGATCGACGACCGCCGAATCGATGCGCACCGCATCGCCGCTGTCGTCGTGATAGCGCAGACCATGGATTGCGACTTCGCCGGCCAGCGTGCCGCTGGCGCTCGCGTACCCGAGCTGCCCGTGCATCAGCGCCACGCCGCGATTCAACGCGAAGCGCAATCCGGCAGGCGTGTACAGCAGCCACGCGAAGAAGATCGCCAGCAGCACCAGCAGCGCGATGATCGCGATGCCGATTCCGACAATCCATTTGCGCGCGCGCGCCATGACTTACAAATCCGGCCCGATCACGATGTGCAGTTGCGCACCGTGGTAATAACGGTTGTTGATCGGCACGCCGACGTCCACGCGCACCATGCCGACCGGCGAACGCCAGCGCAGGCCCAGCCCCGCGCCGGTTTGCGCATGGAACGCGGTGCCGTCGAAGGCGTCGCCCGAATCCACGAACGCGGCCATGCCCCAGTCGCGCGTGAAGTAGTGTTCGACCTCCGCGCTGGCGACGAGCAGGCGCGTGCCGCCGATCACGCGGTTGTACGAATTGCGCGGGCCGATCGCCTGGTAGTCGTAACCGCGGATCGAACGGTCGCCGCCCGCGAAGAAGCGCAGCTCCGGCGGCAACTGGCTGAAATCGCCGACGGTGGTCGCGCCGGCATCGCCGCGCAGGATCAATCGATCGCGCCGGCCGAGCGCGTGGATCCATTTGAAATCGGCCAGCGCCTGGGCGAAGCGCGTGTCGATGCCGGGACCCGCGCGGCCGATCAGGTTCAGCGACCAGCCGTGGCGCACGAACAGCGGGTTGTCGGCCACTTTTTTCGTCAGCGCGGCTTCGCCATACACCAGCACGCTGCGGCCGTGCTCGACGCCGGGCACGTTGACATCGCCGTTGGACGCGCCGACGGTGAAAGTGCCGCCGACCAGGTGCAGGCCCATCGTGCGCACGAAACCGTGCCAGTCGCGCGTTTCGTTCGCCGCAAGCGAAAACGTGTGCGCGAGCGAGGTTTTCGTATTCTCATCGCGGAAGCCGACGCCGAAATTGAAACTGCGGTGATCGGGACCTGGTTGCGGGATTTCGTACACCGCCTGCGCGGTTTTCAGACGCTGCGCCACGATCACTTCGGTGCTCAATTTGTGGCCGTGCGAGTTCAACCAGCGCCAGCGCACGCTGCCCCGCACGCCCGGACCGGTGTCGGTGCCGACGAACACGCCGGCCGTGTAGACGTGGCGCTTGGCCGGCGCGACTTCGACCTTCACCGGCACCACGCGATCCTTGGCCTGCGCCGGCTGCGGTTCGACGTTGACGATCGAGAAATAGTCCGCATCCGTCAAGGATTGCTGCAAGGCCAGCAGATCGGATTGCGTGTACCAGTCGCCGTCCTGCCAGGGCACGTAACGCTGCAGGAACCCCGGAGCGAATTGCGATCCCTCGAAATTCACCGCTCCCAGCTTGTATCGCTCGCCCGGCGCGTAATGCAGGTGGATATCGGCACGGTCCTGCGCGCGCGTCACTTCGACGCGGTGTTCGGTTGCCTTGGCATCGAGATAACCGTTTTCGATCAGTGCCGATGCGATCGCGCCTTTCGAAGCTTCGTACACCGAATCCTGCATCGTCTCGCCGGCGCGCGGATGGAAGCCGCGCACCGCCTTGCGCACCGGCGGCAGTTGCGCGGCGGGGCCGGGCAGTTGCAGATCGAGCATGGCGACTTTCGCGGCCGGGCCGGGCGTGACGGCCAATCGCACCTGCCACGCGCCGCCCTCGATCCGTTCGAGTCTGCTCTCCGCGTGTGCGTTGTAGTAGCCGTAGGGCCGCAGCGCCATCTGCGCTTCCTTCGCGGCGTCGTCGGCGAGCACGCGGGCCTGCGTTTCGCTGACGTCGTTGCGATCGGCGTAGCGCGAGGCGGACAGGTTGTCGCGCACCGCGGCTTGCAACGTCTTGTCGATGCCGCTGATCGAAACCGAGATCTTCTCTGCGCGGGCGCACAACGCGAAGCCGAGCAATGCGAGCGAAAGAAGAACGTTCCGTGTAAGCGCTGACTGCATCCCCTGCTAGTTTACGGGAACTGCGTCAGCGCTCGCCGGAGCCGCGCTCTCGTCGCGCGACGGCATCGATTCCGTTTGCACGATCTCCTGCGGCTCTTCTCGCGAGCGATGCGCAACCCATGCACCGATGAGTGCGGAAACATATGGAATCGCCTGCGCGGCAAGGATGACCATCCACAACTGGCCCTCCAGATATTGTCCGCCGTAATCGAGGACCATGCCGGCGATCGCAAGCGCCAGCGCGATCGCCATCAGCAATTCTTCGCGCACCGATGCGAACGCGCTCGGTTTCTTCGCAAGACGCCGGCTTTTGGCGGTGCGAACGAACACGCCCTGCTTCTTGAACAGGCCTTTCCAGATGCCGCGTGCGATCGCGTGGCTCAAGCCCATGCTGGCGATCGAGGCCATGATCGTTTCGCGCCACGAACACGGCACGCGCGCGCGGAACAGCACGATGCCGAACAATGTTTTTGCCGCGAAGAAGCCCAACACCGGAATCAGGAACAATTGCATCGGCAGGCTGAAGATCGAAGGCGCGGCGAGCATGCCGGCCGTCCATGCCAGCGCCATCAGCGTGAATACCAGATGCAGCGCATCGGCGAACCACGAGAACCAGCCGGTGAGGAAGTGAAAGCGCTGGCCGATCGAAAGTGGTCCGCGGCGCACCATCCAGCCCCAGCGTCCCTTGAGGATTTGCATCGCGCCGAACGCCCAGCGATTGCGCTGCGACTTGTAGGCGGCGAAATCCGCCGGCGTGAGGCCCTTGCCCATCACTTCATCCACGTACACCAGGTCGTAGCCTGCATGCATCAAACGCAAACCGAGTTCCGCGTCTTCGCAGATCGTCCATTCGGCCCAGCCGCCGGTGCCTTCCAGGGCCGAGCGACGCACCATCGTCATGGTGCCGTGCTGGATGATGGCGTTGCGCTCGTTGCGGTGGTGCATGCCGATGCGGAAAAAGCCATCGGATTCCCAACTGGTCATGCGTCGGAACGCGTTGTGTTCCCACTCGCGGTGTGCCTGCGGGCATTGCACCACCGCGACTTTCGGATCGTGGAAATAGCCGGTAAGCGAGGAAAGCCAGTCCGGCCGCACCACGTAGTCGGCGTCGATCGCCGCGACCACCTGCGCACGCGCATCGGTTTCCTTCAAACCGAAATTCAGCGCGCCGGCCTTGAAACCGGGCCAGGGATCGAGATGGAAGAAGCGGAAGCGCGCGCCCAGTTTCGCGCAATAGGCCTCGACAGGTTTCCACACCGCTTCGTTCTTGGTGTTGTTGTCGATCACCAGCACTTCGTAGTTGTGGTACTCGAGTGTTGCCAGCGAGTCGAGCGTGGCGATCACCATCTCCGGCGGTTCGTTGTGGCAGGCGAGATGGATCGATACGAACGGCTGACGCTCGCGCGGATCGGGTTCCAGCAAACGGAAATGCCGCAGCCATTTTTTCCGCCACAGTACCTCGGTGAATTCGAAACCGTTGATCAGCAGCACGGCCAGGATCGCGAGCTGCGCCGGGAACAGCAGGATCAGCATCGCCCAGTCGACGACATCGAGATAGAAGAAGAACGGCACCGTAGCCGACCACACGATCAGCGCCGCGGCGAGCTGGATCAGCGCGAGGAACACGAAGCGGCCGGTCAACCGGTAACGCGCGAACGCGAAAGCGAACCACAGCATCGGCCCGAACGCCAGCGCGGCTGCGGCAGTGGCCTTCCATGGCCAGTTCACGTCTTCCAGCACCGGGCCTTCGAACGGGAATTTCAACCGCCGGTCCGAGCCGAACACGCCCCAGTAGGCCTCGACCCGGCGATTGCCCAGGGCTTCCTTCCATGGTTGGTCGACTGCCTCCATGATGTAGTAATCAATGCCGCGTTCGCGCGCGACGTTGAACCACTGGCGCAGGAAGATCGCTTCGTTGGCGATGGACGGTGTGGCATATTCGAAACGATCGCCGTTGGATGGCCAGCCGATCTCGCCGATCACGATGTGCTTGTCCGGAAACAGCCGCTGCAACTGTTCGTAGCGCATCAGCGCTTCGCCGATGGCGTCCTTGCGCGGCACGCCCTCCCAGTACGGCAGCAGGTGCACCGTGATGAAATCGACGTGCTGCGCCAGCTCCGGGTACTTCTGCCAGATGTGCCACGGCTCGGCGGTGGAAACCGGCTGCCGGATCGCGGCGCGCGTGCGATCGAGGTAAGCCATCAATTCCTGCGGCGGCATGTCATTGCGCAGCAAGGTCTCGTTGCCGACCATCACGCGCTTGATGTCGGGCCAGCGCCGCGCTTGCGCGATCAACGCGTCCAGTTCGGCCTCGTTGTTGTCGTCGCGCCGGTCCAGCCACGCGCCGGCGAGAAGATCCAGATGGTGCTTCATCGCCAGCCGCGGGATCGACGGGCTTTCCAGCGAGGAATAAGTGCGGACCCGGTGCGTGTATTTCGACAATAGCGCGAGATCGCTGTCCAGTTCGCTGTCGCTGGGATGCGTGTCGTTGAACGGACTCTGATAGCGCTGGTAGGCGCTGAAGGCGAAGCCGCCGATCCGGCCTTGCCACGCTGTCACATTCGTGGGGCGGTCGGCCACGCCCCACAGCACGAAGTTGAGGCCGGCCACGAGCAGCGCCAGCACGAGCGCGCCGAGAAAAACAGGCAGCCGCGAGCGGCGGCGTTCGGCGGCTGGCGTAGCGTTCAAAAGATTCTCTGCGCGGCACTCGATGCAAAAGCCCGCGCAGCTTAAGTCAGCGGGACGCGAGGCTCAAACCCAAAACGGCTTTTGCTCTTTGTTCGTTCAGAGCGTAGACATCCGAACGAACAAAGGCGCAGGCCATGGATGGCCGTGTTGAGCGAGTTTGAGCGCCGTCGCCGGCGCAATGGTTTTGGCTACTTTTGCCGAAACAGCCCGCTCGCCCGGAGGCGAGCGGAAAAAGACATGGATGTCGAAACATCATGCGCGACTACGCAGCTTCAGCGATAAAGCCTGGATGCCGGCCTGCCCCGGCATGACGAGCAAAGCAACATCGCAAGATTCCGGGTTCCACGGATCGCGCGGCCCCGGAATGCCGAGAGGAAGATCCGGGCGTCCAGAGCCCTCATGCCATCTGGTTTGACGCAAACTCCCAGTTCACCACGTTCCAGAATGCCTCGATGTATTTCGGCCGCGCGTTGCGGTAGTCGATGTAATAGGCGTGTTCCCACACGTCGCAGGTCAGCAGCGGGCGGTCGCTGCCGGTGATCGGCGTGCCCGCGTTGGAGGTGCTGACCAGGCCGAGCGAACCGTCCGGACGCAGCACCAGCCAGGCCCAGCCGGAGCCGAAGGTGGTCGCGCCGACCTTGCTGAACTCCTCCTTGAACTTGTCGAAGCCGCCGAACGCCTTCTTGATCGAATCGGCCAGCTTGCCGGAAGGTTCGCCGCCGCCGTTCGGTGACATGCAGTTCCAGTAGAAGGTGTGGTTCCACGCCTGCGCGGCGTTGTTGAACATGCCGCCGGTGGCCTTGCGCACGATGTCCTCGAGCGCCATGTCGGCGAAATCCGTGCCCTCGATCATCTTGTTGAGGTTGTCCACGTAGGCCTTGTGGTGCTTGCCGTGGTGGTAGTCCAGCGTCTCGCCGGAAATGTGCGGCGCCAATGCTTCGCGGTCGTAAGGCAGCGGTGGAAGTTCGATCGCCATGGTTCGCTCCTTGAGGCGGAAATGAGGTCGCGCGCTGAGCTACAATTCGCGTTCTCGGCGCAACGCCATCCGACATTCTAGAACGTAATCCCCATGGACGTGAACGAACGCATCAAGAGCACTCTCGGCGAGCATCCGATCGTGCTGTACATGAAAGGCACCCCGCAATTCCCGATGTGCGGATTCTCCGCGCGGACCTCGCAGGCACTGGCCGCCGCGGGCGCTGAGTATTTCTCGGTGAACGTGCTGGAAGACCCGGAGATCCGCGCCAACCTGCCGCGCTACTCCAACTGGCCGACCTTCCCGCAATTGTTCATCAACGGCGAGCTGATCGGCGGTTGCGACATCACGCTGGAGCTGTATCAGTCCGGCGAGCTGCAACGCATGGTGCAAGAGGCAGGCAAATCGGCCGCGCAATGAGTCTGCCCACCGCGCATCTGCCGCGGGACTACGCGCCTGCGAATGATGCGCTGAAGGATCGCGTCGTCCTGATTACCGGCGCCGCAGGCGGCCTGGGCCGCGCGGCGGCGATTGCCTGCGCGCGGGCCGGTGCCACGGTCCTGCTGGCGGGACGCAAGCGACGCGCGCTGGAGAAGGTATACGACGAAATCACCGCGCTGCCGGATGCGCCGCAACCGGTGATCCAGTTGATCGACCTCTTGGGCGCGACGCCCGCGGACTACGAGAAATTCGCCGAAACCATCGGCAACGAACTGGGCCATCTGGACGGCATCGTTCACTCCGCCGCGCGTTTCGACGGGCTGACTCCGATCGCGATGCACAAGCAGCGCGAATGGGTGGAGGCGCTGCACGTGAACCTCAGCGCGCCCTTCCTGCTCACGCAGGCGTGCATGCCGCTGCTGCAGGAGCGTGCCGACAGCGCCGTGGTGTTCGTGCTGGACGATCCCGAGCGCATGGGCCGCGCGCACTGGGGCGCATACGGCGTCGCCAAGGCCGGACTGGAGCAGCTTGCGTCCATCCTGCACCAGGAAACCGAAGGTTCCAGCTTGCGCGTGCACGGGCTGCTGCCTGCGCCAATGCGCACCGCGTTGCGACACATGGCCTGGTTCGGCGAGAACGCGGAAAACATCGACACGCCGGAAGCCGCGGCGCGGGCGGTCGTGTATCTTCTGTCGCCGCAGGGGACGCCAGCGCGCGGAAAGGTGCTGGATTTGCGCGAGGCGGGATTCGGGGACTCCGGACTCGACCAGTAGCGCTGTTCGCAAGGTGTTCGTCTTTCGGACGCGGCGAAGCCGCGATCCGGAATCTGCTCTCTGCCAGGAGCAGATTCCGGGTTCCGACGCCTTGAGTCGGCCCCGGAATGACGAATTCCTTTACGCTTCTCACCGGTCACGCAAGTCCCGAGTCCCGACCATGGAAACACAGATGACCACGCTGTCGGCGGGGATCCTGCTGTTCCTGATCCTCGATCCGCTCGGGAATATTCCCATCTTCCTTTCTCTGCTGAAGGATGTCGCGCCGCAGCGGCGACGGTGGGTGATGACGCGCGAGCTGCTGATCGCGCTGGCCGTGCTGATCGCGTTCCTGCTGGGCGGCCAATTCATCCTGCGCGTGCTGCAATTGCGGCAGGAATCGGTCAGCATCGCCGGCGGCATCGTGCTGTTCCTGATCGGCATCAAGATGGTGTTTCCGCCGCGCGATGGCGGGATCTTCGGTCCGGCGGGGCAGGGCGAGCCCTTCATCGTTCCCCTGGCGATCCCCGGCGTGGCCGGGCCTTCGGCGATGGCGGCGTTGCTGCTGCTGACGAATTCGCAACCCGGCCGCACCGCGCAATGGGGGATCGCGCTGTTCGCAGCCTGGCTCGCCACCGCGGCGATCCTGCTGTCCTCGACTTGGCTGTTCCGCTGGCTGGGCGAGAGCGTGCTGACGGCCCTGGAACGTCTGATGGGCATGCTGCTCGTCGCGCTCTCCGTGCAGATGTTTCTCGGTGGTGTGGTCGCATATCTGCACTCCGTGTGACGAGGCTCGCGTTGCGCGTGGTTTGCGCGTCGGACTGTTAGAAATCCGTCATGTGCTCCTGCTAAACTTTCGATGTTGAAGCTCGGGAAAACCCGCGCTTCGGGGAACGCAGCCGAAAAACCCAGACATTCCCGCCGCTCCGGGCCGGGCGAGGAGGATGACGCTGCGAATGATCACGTTGTCGAGGACACATCCATGAAGCATTCCCTGCGGTTCCGCGTGCTGCCGATCGCGATCGCCGCGCTGTTCGCCGGCTCGTTTACCGCGCCCGGTGCGCTGGCGCAGAACACCTCTTCCTCACTGAGCGGCCACGTGCTGGACGCCGGCGGCAAGCCGGT
>DASXWZ010000198.1:0-12464 GCA_036503375.1 Rhodanobacteraceae bacterium
CTACACCAAGAACATCGACGCCAGGGCCGGCGCCACGTTCGAGATCCCGGTCACCAAGGACTGGGAACGGCACGATGTGTACGTGGCGGCGATGGTGTTCCGCGGCGGCGAAGCCCGCGAGCACACCACGCCGGCGCGCGCGATGGGCATCGAATACGTGGCGATGGATCGCAATGACCGGCGCATCCCGCTCAAGCTTGCCGCGCCGGCGATGATGCGGCCGGGCAATCCGCTGGACGTCACGGTGCAGGCGAAGGGCCTGGCCGGCACGCAGGCCTACGTCACGCTGTCGGTGGTGGACCAGGGCGTCATCAACATCACCGATTACCCCGTGCCGGATGCGTGGGCGTGGATGTTCGCCACGCGCGCGCTGGGCGTGGATGCCTACGACCTCTACAGCCGCATCATCGAGGCGATGGACGGCGCGGAAGCGAAGCTCCGCTACGGAGGCGACATGAGCGCCAAGCCGCTGCCGCACGCGGCGCGGCTCAATCCGAAGGTGAAGATCGTGGACCTGTTCGCCGCGCCGGTGGCCTTCGACGCGCAGGGCAGGGCGACGCTGCGCGTGGAGGTGCCGGATTTCAACGGTTCGCTCCGTCTGAGCGCGCTCGCATGGAGTGCGGACAGGTTCGGCAACGCCGATGGTTCGATCACCGTGCGTGCGCCGCTGGTAGTGGAGCCGAGCACGCCGCGCGTGATGGCGGCCGGCGACAGCGCGCAGATCAGCCTTGATCTCAAGAACCTTTCCGGCAGGGACGGCACGGCGAAGGTCAGCGTGAAAACCGATGGGCCAATCAGCGTCGCCAACGCAACCCGTTCGGTGGTACTGAAGGATGGCGCGGGCACCACGCTGGTGATGCCGGTGACCGCACAAGCCGGCGCGGCGGTGGCGAAGCTGGATATCCACGCCCAATTGAACGACTACGCGGTGGATCGCCACTTCGAATTCGCGGTGCGTCCGGCCTGGCCGGAGCAGCAGCGCAGCACGCCGATGGCGATCGAGAACGGCAAGCCGGTGCAACTGGATACGAACGCCGCGAATGGTTTGTTCGCATCCACCGTGCGCGCGCAACTCACGCTCAGCACGCTGCCGCCACTGCCGTACCACTCCGCGTTGCGCCACCTGCTGGACTATCCATACGGCTGCATCGAGCAGACCACCAGTCGTGGTTACGCGTCGCTGATCCTCGATCCGGCGACCGCCAAGGCCTTGGGGTTCACCGTGACGGATGTGGAGCGCCCGGCCGGCGTGGAAGCGGCGTTGGCGCGGATCGCTTCCTTCCAGGCCAGCAACGGACATTTCAGTTTCTGGGGTGGCACCAGCCCGATCGAAACCTTTACCACGCCGTACGTGGTGGACTTCATGCTGGACGCGCGCGAGGAAGGTTTCGCGGTGCCGCAGGATGTGTTGCAGAAGGCGCTGCAGCGGTTGAACGATGACCTGCTGAGCGGCGGCCATCCGTATTTCAGCTACGAGCACCACGATCACATGCGCATCGCGGACGAGGCCTATTCCGGCTTCGTGCTGGCGCGGGTGAATCGCGCGCCGCTCGGCACGTTGCGCGCAATCTACGACAACGACCGCGGCAAGCTGGTCGCGCCGTTGCCGCTGGTGCACCTCGGCATCGCGCTGAAGCTGATGGGCGACAACGATCGCGCGCAGAAGGCCGTCGCAGAAGCGTTCGCCTGGAACAAGGAGCGGCCGTGGTACGTGGGCGATTACGGTTCCGACCTGCGCGACCTGGCGCTTATGGTGGCGCTGACGCATCGCTACGGGATGAACAAACCCGAGTACGACGCCAAGCTGATTGACTGGGCGCGCAATGCCACGGTGCGTGAACATGCGGCGCACCAGGAGATTCCGTATTACCACTGGTCGTGGTCGTACCTCAGCACTCAGGAACAGAACGCCATCGCACAGGTCGCGCGTGCGTTCAGTGCAGGCAATGACGCGCGGCTCGCGGCGACACTGAAGATCGGCGGCAAGAGCGAAACCGTGCCGACGGGCCTGCACATGTGGACGCGCGAGCTGAGCCTTGCCGAGCTGCAGGGCGGCGTCAGCGTGCAGCAGGCGGGAAGCGCCACCGTGTTCGCGTCACTCGATGTCGCCGGCATTCCGCAGAAGGCGCCGGAAGCGGACGCCAGCGCAGTGGACGTGCGCCGCGCGTACTTCAGCACCGACGGCAAGCCGTGGGACGGCGACACGCTGAAGGAAGGCGACACGCTGATCGCCGAACTCACGATCGAGGCGAAGGACGACATGCCCGACGCGCTGGTGACCGACCTGCTGCCGGGCGGGCTGGAAGTGGAGAACCTCAATCTCGGTGGCGCGCAGATGTGGGAAGGCGTGGTGGTGGACGGCATCCAGATGGACCAGCACACCAATGCGGCCGACATCGTGCACGAGGAGTATCGCGATGATCGCTACGCTGCGGCGGTGAAGCTGCAGCGCGGCGATGCCTCGCACTTGTTCTATCTGGTACGCGCGGTGACGCCAGGTCATTACACGGTGCCGCCACCGCTGGTGGAAGACATGTACCGACCTGCGCTGCGCGGCATCGGCAAGTCGGTGCCGGCAAAGGTGACGGTGGTGGAGCCTTGAGCGAGCGTCTGCACGGAATGCGCTTCGACTCCGCTCGCTTCCGCGAGCTACGCTCAGCGCAAACGGAATGAAAAATGCCGTTCACCCTGAGCGTAGGCCGAAGGCCGGAGTCGAAGGGCCTTATCGGGTCGCTTTCAAAATGAGCGCACGGCCTTTCGGAAAACGCTTCAGACGATGGATATTCGGAGCGGCGATATGCATGGCGCTGCTCCTGATCGCCGCCTTCATTCTCGACCGACTGTTTCCGCTGCCGCTGCCGAAACCCGACGGCGGCAGCACGGTGGTGCTGGCGCGCGACGGCACGCCGCTGCGCGCCTTCGCCGACCGTGACGGCGTGTGGCGTTATCCGGTCACGGCGAAGCAGGTTTCGCCGCTGTACCTGCAGGCGCTGCTCACCTACGAGGACCGCTGGTTCTGGAGACATCCCGGCGTGAACCCGTACGCGCTGGCGCGCGGGTTGTTCGGCGGCATCGCGCACGGACACGTCGTCTCCGGCGGTTCGACCTTGACCATGCAGGTCGCGCGCATCATCGAACCGATCCCGCACACGGTCGGCGGCAAGTGCGTGCAGATCCTGCGTGCGCTGCAACTGGAAGCGCATCTTTCGAAGACGCAGATTCTCGATCTCTACCTCAACCGCGCGCCGTTCGGCGGCAACATCGAAGGCGTGGAAGCGGCCTCATGGGCGTACCTCGGCAAGTCTTCCGCGCACTTGTCTCGTGCCGAAGCGGCGCTGCTCGCGGTGCTGCCGCAATCGCCCAGCCGCCTGCGCCCCGACCGCAATCCGGATCTCGCGCGCGCCGCGCGCGACAAGGTACTGCGGCGCATGCGCGACCGACACGCATGGACGGCGTCACAGGTGAAAGCCGCGATGATCGAGCCGGTGGTGGCGCGCTCGCTGCGTGCGCCGCTCACTGCCGCATTGCTCGCGCAGCGCCTGCACGATCAGTACCCGCGAGAACGCCGCATCCTCACGACCATTGACGCGCCCATGCAGCGCGCCGGCGAGGAGCGCGTCGAGGCGTATCTCGCGCGGCTGCCGCCGCGCAGTTCGATCGCGGTGCTGGCGGTGGAGAATGCCACGCTCGCCACGCGCATCTACATCGGTACCGGCGAGTTCGCCGATCCCGATCGCGCCGGCCATGTGGACATGGTGCGCGCGCAGCGTTCGCCCGGCTCCACACTGAAGCCGTTCCTTTACGGGCTCGCGCTGGATGACGGGCTGGTCACTTCGCAAAGCCTGCTGGTGGATGCGCCGCAGGACTTCGGCGGCTACCGGCCCGGCAATTTCGACGAGGCCTTCAGCGGGCCGGTCAGCGTGGCCGAAGCCCTGCAACGCTCGCTCAATGTCCCGGCGGTGGATGTGCTTGACCGCGTGGGACCTTCGCGTTTCGTCGCTCGTCTTGCGAACGGCGGGGTGGATCTGCAACTGCCCGATGGTGCGAAGCCCAATCTTTCGATCATCCTCGGCGGTGCGGCCACGCGGCTGGAAGACCTGGTCGGCGCCTACAGCGCGTTTGCCAACGCGGGCGTGGCGGGCGCACCGCGCTACACGCCGGAACAGCCGATGCGGCGGCGGCGACTGCTGTCGCCGGGCGCGGCCTGGATCGTGCGCGACATCCTTTCGACCAATCCGGCCGACGTGGAAGGCGCACCGGTCGCGGGCACCACCGATCATGCGGGGCTCGCCTGGAAAACCGGCACCAGTTACGGCTATCGCGATGCATGGGCGATCGGCGTCAATGATCGCTGGACGATCGGCGTGTGGGTCGGGCGCCCGGACGGCACGCCGTCGCCGGGCCAATACGGTGCGGTGACCGCCTTGCCGCTGCTGTTCCAGTTCGCGGACATGTTGCCTGTGCGCGGCGGCGTGCACGCGCCCAAACCGGCGAGCGTACGCGCGGAAGACATTTGCTGGCCGCTGGGGGGTGCGGCGGAGACGACCGATCCCGCGCTGTGCCGCCAGCGCCGCCACGCCTGGGTGTTGAACGATGTGCTGCCGCCCACGTTCGCCGAGCGCGATCCGGGCGCATGGATTTCCGGCAGGCTGGTGCTGCGCGTGGACGCGAAGGGCCGGCGATTGAGCGGCGCGTGCCACGACAAGGGCGAACACGAAACCGTGATCGCGCGCTGGCCGGCATTGCTGACGCCATGGTTGAGCGTGGACGATCGCGAACACGAAACCCTGCCGCCGCTCGCGCCCGGTTGCACGCCGGACGCGCTGGAGCGCGCCAGCGTGCTGCGCATCACCGGACTTAACGACGATGCGGTCCTGCGTCGCGCGCCCAATTCCGACAAGCCGTTGCGCGTCACCTTGCGCGCGCTCGGCGCGCAAGGCGCGGTGCAATGGCTGCTGGACGGCCGCCTGCAGGCGCGCAGCGATTCCGATCATCCGGTGACGCTCACGCTGGACCAGCCCGGCCGCCATGCGCTCACGGCGTTGGCGGGCGATGGCGGCTGGGACAGCGTGGGCTTTTCGGTGCTTGCCGCGCCGGGCGGCTGATGCGGATTACGCCGCTTCCACCACGCCAGCTTCAATCAGCTCATGGGCGCGCCGCAGTGAAGTCTCGCGCTGCTCGGCGCCGAGGTTCAGGCCTTCGGCGCGCACGAATTCCACGTTCGTGACGCCGATGAAACCGAGCACGTGGCGCAGATAGTTTTCCTGGAAGTCCGCCGCCTTCGCCGCGCCTTCGCTGTAGATCCCGCCACGCGAAGACGCGATGATCACGCGCTTGCCGCCGGCCAGGCCTTCCGGACCGTTCGCGCCGTAGCGGAATGTCTTTCCGGCGACCAGGATGCGATCTATCCACGCCTTCAACTGGCTCGGGATGCTGAAGTTGTACATCGGCGCCCCGATCACCACGACGTCGGCCGCGAGGAATTCATCCAGCACTTCCGCGTTGCGACGCGCGCAGGGATCGCTTTCAGCCAGCATCGGCGTGAAGTGCGGCAGGCTCTGTGCGGCGAGATCGCGATAGCTCGTGTGCAGCCCGGGATGTTCGGCGCGCAGCCGCGCGACGATGCCGGCGCTCAGCGCACGCGAGGCGGAGTTGTCGCCCAGCACGCTGGAATCGATATGCAACAGGTTCATGGCAGTTCCTTGCAACAGGCCTTGATCGGCTGCACTCAAAGATAGGAACACGCCCGCGTTTCGATAAGATGGCGCGGCTCGAACGCATCGTTCACCGCGGAGAACGCCGTGGCCTCCACGCTCCAACCCGTGCCGGATCTCAACGATCTGTATTTGTTCGCCGCGGTGGTCGAACACGGCGGCTTCTCCGCCGCCGGTCGCGCACTGAACATGCCGAAGTCGCGACTCAGCAAGCGCGTCTCGCAACTGGAGGAACGACTCGGCGTGCGGCTGCTGCAGCGCACCTCGCGGCGGTTCGCCGTCACCGAAGCCGGCGAACGTTTCTATCGACACGTCGAAAGCATGGTCGGCGAGGCGCGCGCGGCGATCGAAGACCTGGAGAGCATGCGCGGCGAACCCTGCGGCGTGGTGCGGATGAGTTGTCCGGTGTCACTCGCGCAGAGCCTGTTGGCGCCGCTGCTGCCGAAATTCCTGGAACGCCATCCGCGTGTACGGCTGAACCTGTTCGCCAGCAACCGCCGCGTGGACGTGATCGGCGAAGGTTTCGACGTGGCGGTGCGCGTGCGCGAGAAGCTCGACACGGACGCGCAACTGGTGGCGCGCAGCTTCGGCGCCAACCGCGTCGTGCTGGTGGCGAGCCCGCAATTCCTCGCCGAACACGGCGAACCGAAAACGCCGGAGGACCTTGCCGCGCTGCCGGTACTGAGCATGTTCGAGCAGGAAGGCGACCAGGCTTGGGAATTGTTCGACCGCAATTGCGCGGCGCAGCGCATCATGGTCAAGCCGCGGCTGGTGTGCGGCGAATTCCGCGTGCTGATCGAAGCGGCGCTCGCGGGCAGCGGCATCGCCTGGCTGCCGGAAAGCGCGTGCGTGGAGGAATTGCGCAGCGGCCGTCTGAAACAGGTGCTGCCGGAGTGGGGCCTGCCGCAAGGCATCCTGCACATCGTGTATCCGAGCCGGCGCGGCATGCTGCCGGCCGTGCGCGCGCTGGTGGACTTCCTGGTGGAAGCGTTCGAGCACCCGAGCGCGGAGCAGGACGCGTAGTGACGCGTGCTACCATCGCGGCGATTCTTCTCGCAGGAATCTCGAATGCAGATCGAAACCAAGTTGCCGAAGGTCGGCACCACGATTTTTACCGTCATGAGCCAGCTCGCGCTGGAGCACAAGGCGGTTAACCTGGGGCAGGGCTTCCCGGATTTCGAACCGCCGCAGAACCTGCGCGACGCGCTGACGGGGGCGATGAACGAAGGGCGCAATCAATATGCGCCGATGAGCGGCATCCCGAAGCTGCGCGAGCAGATCGCGCTGGGAACCGAGCGTTACTATGGCCGCCGCGTCAGCGCGGATACCGAAGTGACGGTCACCTCCGGCGCGACCGAGGCGATTTTCGCGGCGATCGCCGCCGTCGTGCACTCGGGCGACGAAGTCATCGTGCTGGATCCCTGCTACGACTGCTATGAACCTGCGATTGCGCTGGCCGGTGCGCAGGCGGTGCACGTGCCGCTGCGGCTGCCGGATTTTTCCGTGGACTGGCAACGCTTGCGCGACGAGATCACGCCGAAGACGCGGCTCATCATCGTCAATACGCCGCACAATCCTTCCGGCGCGATTTTCCAACAGCGCGACCTGGATGCGCTGGCGGAAATCGTGACGCAACACGGGTTGCTGGTGTTGTCGGACGAGGTCTACGAGCACATCGTCTACGACGGCGCGCAGCACCTGAGCGTGCTGCGCAAGCCGGAGCTGGCAGAACGCAGCCTGGTGGTGAGTTCGTTCGGCAAGACTTGGCACTGTACTGGCTGGAAGGTCGGTTATTGCGTCGCACCCAAATTGCTGACCGCCGAATTCCGCAAGGTGCATCAATATCTGACTTTCTGCACGTTCCAGCCGGCGCAATGGGCATTTGCAGAAGTAATGGAGAACGATCCGCAGCACGTTGCGGACCTGGCGCCGTTCTACCAGGCCAAGCGCGATCGTTTCCGCGAGTTGCTCTCCGGTTCGCGGTTCAGATTGCCGCCGGTGAGCGGCAGTTATTTTCAGCTCGCCGACTATTCGTCCATCCGCGATACGGACGATCTGAACTTCTGCGAATGGCTGGTACGCGAGGCCGGCGTCGCCGCGATTCCGGTTTCGGCTTTCTACGAAACCGCGCCGGAGGCGCGGCTGATTCGCTTCTGTTTCGCAAAGAGCGACGAAACGCTGGTGGCCGCGGCGGAACGCCTGTGCAAGCTTTGAACATTTCGCTGATACAGGGCGACACGCGCTGGCACGACCCGGCCGGCAACCGCGAGTACTACGGATCGTTGATTGCGCCTCTGCAGGGCCGCACCGACCTGATCGTGCTGCCTGAAACCTTCACCAGCGGCTTTTCCAACGAGGCGATCGCGCAGGCCGAAACGATGGACGGTCCGAGCGTCGCATGGTTGCGCGCGCAATCTAAAACGCTCGATGCGGCGATCACCGGCAGCGTGCAGTTGCGCGTGGGCGACGATGTTTTCAATCGCCTGCTGTTCGTCACGCCGGACGGGCAGGTGCGGCACTACGACAAGCGGCATCTGTTCCGTTATGCGGACGAGCACAAGCGTTACGCAGCAGGCCGCGATCGTCTCGTCGTCGAATGGCGTGGCTGGAAGATCTGTCCGCTGGTTTGCTACGACCTGCGTTTCCCCGTTTATTCGCGCAACCACCACGATCCGCGGCGCGGCTTCGACTACGACCTGCTGGTTTACGTCGCCAATTGGCCGTCGCCGCGCGCGTATGCCTGGAGCACGCTGCTGCGCGCACGCGCGATCGAGAACCTGAGTTACTGCGCGGGCGTCAACCGCGTCGGCGTGGACGGTAACGGCCACCAGTATTCCGGCGCCAGCGCGGTGCTGGATTTCCTCGGCGCGCCACTGTCGCAGGACAGCGATCAGGAGCTGGTGAGCACGACCGCGTTGTCCATGTCGGAGCTCGCCGCGCATCGCGAACGCTTCCCGGCCTGGATGGATGCGGATGCGTTTACGCTGCGCGATTGATCAGAGGATTGCGAGGACCGCTTCCGGCGGCCGGCCGATCGCGGCCTTGCCGTCGGCGAACACGATCGGGCGCTGGATCAGGATCGGATGGGCGGCCATCGCCGCGATCAACTGCTCGCGCGTGAGCTTCGGATCGTCCAGTTTCAATTCCGCGTACTTGGGTTCGTCACGGCGCATCAGTTCGCGCGGCTGCAGTCCCAGCAGGTCGAGAACACGGGAGAGTTCTTTCGCATCCGGCGGATTTTTCTGGTAATCGACGATCGTCGGCTCGATGCCACGCTGGTGCAGCAGCTCCAGCGTGCCGCGCGATTTGGAACAGCGCGGGTTGTGCCAGATGGCGATCCTGCCGCTCATTGACGCGGGGGCTTGCCGCGGTGCGGACCACGACCGCGTCCGCCATCGCGCGGAGAGCCGCCCGGCCCGCGGCCCCGCCCGTCATTGCGGTTTTCGCCCGCGAACCAGGTGCGTACCGAGGGCAGTTCCTGGCCGGGGGCCACGCCACGGCGCTTCTTCTTGCGATTGCGTTGCGGATTCTCCGGCCGCGCAACGTTGCCGTTGACTTCACGGCCCGGCGGTCCGCGTCGGCGCTTTCCGCGCCCCGGGGAAAAATCATCCGGCCGCACGCGATCGAACGCGGTCAGCTCACGCGCTTCGTGGTGATGCACGCCGGTCCACGCCTTCGCATTTTCGGCCGGCCTGACTTCGGTGACGGCACGGCGCGGATGGTTGCGCTGGTGCAGCACGGGCTTCAACGTGAGCGTCGGCTGAGGCTCGCCGGCGCCGGCGAGTTCGCGCAAACCGCGGATGCGCTCGGGGGAAAGTATTTCATGCTCGCCTGGCCGCAGGCCCCGCGGCAGTTCGACATTGCCATAGCGGATGCGTTTCAGCCGGCTGACCGGGAATCCCTGCGAATCCCACAGCCTTCGCACTTCGCGGTTGCGGCCTTCGTGCAACACCACGCGGAACCATTGATGGCTGCCGTCGCCGCGGTTGACCACGTGGATCTCGTCGAACTTCGCCGGGCCATCTTCGAGTTCCACCCCGGTATTCAATTTCTGCAGCGTCTCGTCCGGCACCTCGCCGTGCACGCGGCACAGGTATTCGCGCTCGATCTCGTTCGAGGGATGCATCAACGCGTTGGCGAGTTCGCCGTCGGTCGTCAGCAGCAACAGGCCGGTGGTGTTGGTGTCGAGACGGCCGACCGCGATCCAGCGCGCGCCATGCAGCGCGGGAAGGTTCTCGAACACGGTGGGGCGGCCTTCTGGATCATCGCGCGTGATCAGTTCGCCTTCCGGCTTGTGGTAGAGCATCACCTGCGAATCGTCGCGGCGTTCGTTGGCCACCACGAACTGCTTGCGGTCCAGCTCCACGCGATCGCCGGCGCGCACGCCGGAGCCGATCTGCGCGGGCGTACCGTTGACCAGTACCTCGCCATTGCCGATGCGTTCTTCCAGCAAACGCCGTGAACCAAGACCGGCATTGGCCAGCACCTTGTGAAGTCGTTCTTCCAGCGCGCCGCCGTCGGACGGGTCGCCGCGTTTCAGGCTCAACACCCCACGGGGCGAGTTCATGCGGAGTGCTCCGCGGTGTGTTCGGGGGATTCGGGTTCGTGCATCGGTACTTCGCCTTGCGGTTCGTCGGATTCAATGGTTCCGGTGGCGTTGCGTTCGACACGGACGCCCGCCACCAGTGTCAGTTGCGGTTCGAGATCTTCCAGATCGCGGATTTCGGCCAGCGTGGGCAACTGGTCCAGCGACCTGAGGTTGAAATAATCGAGGAACATGCGAGTGGTGCCGAACAGCGCGGGCTTGCCCGGCACGTCGCGGTAGCCGACCACGCGGATCCATTCGCGCTCCTCCAGCGTGCGCATGATGCTGGAGGCGACAGACACACCACGGATCTGCTCGATCTCGCCGCGCGTGATCGGCTGGCGATAAGCGATCAGTGCCAGTGTCTCCAGCAACGCGCGTGAATACTTCGTCTGCCGCTCGGTCCACAACCGCGCCACCCAAGGATGGACGTCCTGCCGCACCTGGTAACGGAATCCGGATCCGACCTCGACCAGTTCCACGCCGCGGCCTTCGCAATCGCCCTGCAATGACGCCAGCGCCTGCGCGAGATCGGCGTGGGCGATCGCTTCCTCTTCCGAGAACAGTGCGCCGAGCATTGCGAGCGTCAGCGGCTGCTGCGCTGCCAGCAGGGCAGCCTCGACGATGTTCTTCAGTTTGTCCTGTTCCACTTGCGCCTCATTCGGTTGCTTCGGTCGCGCGCGCCTTCAAATAGATCGCCGCCAGCGGCTGCTCCTGCACGATTTCGATCAGTCGGTCCTTGGCCAGCTCCAGCAAAGACAGGAAAGTGACCACCACGCCCAGCCGACCTTCGCCGGCGTCGAACAGTGATTCGAACCGGTGGAACGCGCCGTCGCCGAGCGCGCGCAACACCTCGCCCATGCGCTGCCGCACCGACAACGGTTCACGCGCAACCGCATGATGGCCGTACAGCTCGGCGCGTTTCATTACGTCGCGCAGTGCCAGCAGCATCTCGCGCATGTCCACCGGCGGCGGCAATCTGACCACCTGCCTGTCGGGCACGAACGCGAACGCGACATCGATATCGCGTTCCAGGCGCGGCAGCGTGTCGATGTCCTCGGCCGCCTTCTTGAAGCGCTCGTATTCCTGCAGGCGTCGCACCAGCTCGGCGCGGGGATCGTCCTCGGCGCCTTCCTCCACGGGCGGGCGCGGCAGCAGCAGGCGCGATTTGATCTCGGCCAGGATCGCTGCCATCACCAAGTACTCGGCAGCGAGTTCCAGGCGCAGCTCGCGCATCACCTCGATGTATTCCATGTACTGGCGGGTGATCTCGGCGACCGGGATGTCGAGGATGTCCAGGTTCTGCCGGCGGATCAGGTAGAGCAGCAGGTCCAGCGGACCTTCGAAGGCTTCGAGGATCACCTCGAGCGCATCCGGCGGAATGTACAAATCCTGCGGTATCTGCAGGACGGGCTCGCCGCGCACCACCGCCAGCGGCATTTCCTGCTGCTGCGGCGAGTGCATCGATGCGTCGATGCCTTCGGCTTGCGATACCGCGCTCGCCTGCGCTGATTCGGTGCTCATGCGGCACTCATGTGTGGCAATCGGATCGATTGCATCGGTCACCGCGGTCGTTCGACCGCTCGTTGATCGTCATGATCGGTGGAGAACACAACGGAAGGCGTTGGCCGCCGGCCGTTGCGATCAGGAAGATCGCAAAAATTTACAAAGAGCAGCTGCGGAAGCTGCGCTGATCCTTGCGGAGGACGATACGCAAGCGAACGTCCGTCGATGTTCCAGGCTGTCGGACCCGCGCGGGCGGCGAGCTGGAGCGCCTGGTGTCGCGGTAAATCTCCACCCCGGTCGCGCGACGCCACTAGAGTACGGGGGCAGGACGCGCAAGTCCAGTGGCGGGGCCGCGACGCATGCCCCGTCCTTCATGGGTTGGACCTGCCGTGATCGGTCAAGATTCGGTTATTCCCGGCAAGGGACTCCGTGGCCCGCGATTTGCTAAAGACGAAGCAGGGGAGTATCGAGGCGTTGGATCCGTGGAAACGCAAATAATGGCCAGTGACGAAAGCGGCGAAGACCGGCTGGACGACGCCGGCAGGTTTCGCCACGCGCGCATGAAACGTCAGACGGCCGTGCTGATGAGCCGGCGCGGCGACGTGTGGGCGACGGAGCTGGATGACATCTCCGCGACCGGCGCGCTGCTCGCCCGGCCC
>DASXWZ010000199.1:0-20338 GCA_036503375.1 Rhodanobacteraceae bacterium
TCACGGTGGCTGAGCGGGAAGTGAAATCACTGGGTTGAGGTTTTCCTCTCCCCTCGGGAGAGGTGGCGCGAAGCGCCGGGTGAGGGTGCGGGATCGCGGGCTTTGACGATTGAACCGATCGCGCAAGGTTGCGAGCAGCGCGCGTTTACGAACCCTCACCCCAACCCCTCTCCCGATGGGAGAGAGGCCTCGAAGTGAGATCGTGCGGGAAGCGCGCGCTATGCGCCTTTCAACAACCCCGCCACTTCCTCGCGCGATTTTGCCTTCAGCAGTTTCGGCGCGAGCGCGCGCAAAGTTTGCAAGTTGCAGCGCGCCAGCGCATCGCGCATGTTGAGGATGCGGCCCGGGTGCATGCTGAAATCGGTGAGGCCCAACGCGACCAGCAGCGGCGCGAATTTCGGATCGCCGCCGATCTCGCCGCACAGCGTCACCTGTTTGCCGGCACGGGTGCCGATGCGGATCACGCGCGCCAGCAAGCGCAGCAGCGCCGGATGCAGCGGATCGTAAAGCTGGCCCAGCGAATCGTTGTTGCGATCGGCTGCCAGCACGTATTGCGCGAGATCATTCGTGCCGATGGCGAGGAAGTCGCTGACCTCCAGCAGCGTGCGCACGCCGATCGCCGCGGCGGGCACCTCGATCATCGCGCCAAGTTCGAACTGGTCGGGGATCTCGTGGCCTTCGGTGCGCAGGTCGCGCGCGCAGTGGTCGATCAGCGTGCGCACCGCCATCAACTCGCCGGCATCGGTCACCATCGGAACCAGGATCCGCATCGGGCCGTAACACGCCGCGCGCAGGATCGCGCGCAACTGCATCGCGAAGATCGCCGGCCGCCGCAACGACAGGCGTACGCCGCGCACGCCGAGCGCGGGATTGGGTTCGGCCTGCAGGCTCAGGCCCGTACCGTCGGACTTGTCGGCGCCGAGGTCGAGCGTGCGGATCGTCACCGGCAAACCGCCCATGCCCAGCACCGCGTCGCGATAGGCGCAGAATTGCTCTTCTTCGTCGGGCAGGCGGTCGCGTTTCAGGAACAGGAATTCGGTGCGGTAAAGGCCGATGCCGCTTGCGCCGAGCGCGCGCGCCTGCGTGATTTCCGCCGGCAATTCCGCGTTGACGTACAGGCGCAGCTCGCCACCATCCGCCGTTTGCGTCGGTGCACTCGCCAGCCGCGCGAGTCGTCTGCCTTCGCGTGCGGTATCGCGTTGCCAGTTGCGATAGCGCGTCAGGTCCTGCGCGGTCGGATGCACGACCGCCTCACCGCGCTCGCCGTCGACGAGCACCAGGTCGCCGTCGCGCAAGTCGGTGAGCGCGTCGCGCACGCCGACCAGCATCGGCAGGCGCATGCTGCGCGCCAGGATCGCGCTGTGCGAATACGCACTGCCGGATGTGGCGACCATGCCGAGCACGCCATGGCCCGAAAGGTGCGCGAGTTCGCCCGGCGCGATGCTTTCGGTGACGAGGATCTCGCCCACGCGCGACGCGAGTTTCTTTTCCTCGCTGGATGCCTGCCGCGCCAATGCCGATTGCACGCGTGCGATCACGTGGTCGACGTCCTCGCGGCGGCTGCGCAGGTACGGATCGTCCATCGCGTCGAACACCGCGACCAGCCGGTCGCGTTGTGCCTTCAGTGCGGCACCGGCGCGGTAGCGGCCCTTGCGGATCAGGTCGCGGAGGCCATTGACCAGTTCGGCATCGTGCAGCAGCAGGGCATGCGCGTCGATGAACTCCCCGACTTCGCGCGCCAGTGCGCCGTGCAGCTTGCCGCGCAGTTCGGTGAGTTCGGCCCGCGCCGCGGAGAGCGCGCGTTCCAGCCGCGCGATTTCGGCTTCGATCTCGTCCTGCGCGAGCGGCGAAGTGTCGATGGTGAAACGCGCGGGCTGTTCCAGGCGCGCGCGCCCCAGCGCCATGCCGGACGCCGCGATGGTGCCTGGCAGCAGGCGCCTCATGCGCCTTCGTCGAACTTGCGCTCGAACAGCGCCGCGACCGCGTACAGAGCCTGCTCCTCGTCCGGGCCGTCGGCGCGCAGCGTCAGGGGCGTGCCGATGCCGGCGGCCAGCATCATCACGCCCATGATGCTCTTGGCGTTGACTTCGCGCGTACCGTTGACCAGCCACACCTGCGAACGGAAATCCTGCACGAGCTGCACCAGCTTGGCCGACGCGCGCGCGTGCAGGCCGAGCTTGTTGCTGACGGTGATTTGGCGTTCCTGCATTCGCGGCGTCCGCGTCGGGCTGGACGCTACGTTACCAGCAGTGAGACGGGAGACGAAAACAACGAGCGGGGACTCCGGGGCGATTCGCTCCTGCGTCTCCCGTTTCTCCCGTCTCTCACACCTTGTCGATGCAGATCCCGCCCTTGCCGCCGCTCGCGGCGACTTCGGCGAGTTCGTCCAGCGGTTTGTCGGCGTAATTCAGCACGCGCAAGAGCATCGGCAGGTTCAGGCCGGACACGCAGCGCGCGTGCACGCCCACGTGGCCGAGCTTGTGCGCGACATTGCAGGGCGTGGCGCCGTACAGATCGGATAGCACCAGCACGCCCGCGCCGGCATCGATCGCGCGCGCGGCCGCCGCGGTGGCGGAGAGCGTGCGTGCCGGATCGGAGCAGTCGCCGATCTCGATCACGTCCACCTTCAAGGGCAGGCGCGGCATCACATGGCGCGCGGCATCCACCAGCGCGTGGCCGATCGCGTGGTGGGTGATCAGCAGCACGCCGACGTGGATCTCGGGTTCCGGCGCGTGCAGGGGAAGGGCGGGAGTCATGGGTGGCCCGTAATTCTATATGCGGCAGCGGGTCGGCGTTTGCAAGTTTCAATCCAGGCCACGGTTACCGGGCGGACGGCAAAGCGCAGCGGGCGCGGCCGCCTTGTGACCGCTCATGTCAGTCCAGTTCGCGGTGGAACGTCAAAACCTGCTCTCGCGAGCCGCGGAAGTGCTCGGCCAGCCGCTCGGCCAGATACACCGACCGATGCCGGCCGCCGGTACAGCCGATCGCCACGGTCAGGTAGCTCTTGTCCTCGCCTTCGAAGCGCGGCAGCCATTCCTCGAGCAGGCCGACGATGTCACGCAGGAAGTTGTCGACCAGCGGCTGCGCGGCGAGGAATTCGCGCACCGCCGCGTCCTTGCCCGAAAGCGGACGCAGGCGCGGATCCCAGTTGGGATTGGGCAGGCAGCGCGCGTCGAACACGAAATCCGAGTCCGGCGGCAGGCCGCGCCGATAGGCAAAGGACTCGAACAGCAGGGTGGTGCCATCGTCGGACGCGCTGAAGTTCGTCGCGATTGCGCGCCGCAACTGGTGCACGTTCATCTCGCTGGTGTCGAGCACGCGGTCTGCGATCGCGACCAGAGGACGCAGGCGGCGGCGCTCCTCGGCGATCGCGTCGGGCAGGGAACGTTTTCCCGAAAGCGGATGCTTGCGGCGCGTTTCCGAATAGCGCTTCAACAGCACTTCGTCGCTGCTGTCCAGGAACAGCAATTCCACCTGCGCGCCGGTTTCCACCAGCGTGGACAGCGCCTCGGGCAGGCGTTCGAGATCGCCGCGGCTGCGCACGTCCACGCCCACCGCGATGCGCGCGACGCCTGCGCGCTCGCCGCCGGTGAGCGCTCCGACCAGCGCCGGCAACAATGTGGTCGGCAGGTTGTCGACGCAGTAGAAACCGAGGTCCTCGAACGCGCGCAGCGCCACCGTCTTGCCGGCGCCGGACAGGCCGCTGAGCACGATCACGCGCGGACGTGGGTTTTCTTCGTCTTTGCTTACCATTGCATGCGTTGCAACTGGTGGGCTTGGCGATCGATGAACACCTGCGCCGGATCCAGCCCCTTGGATTTCAGCATGTGGCTGCGCACCGCCGCCTCGACCAGCACCGCCAGGTTGCGGCCCGGCGCCACCGGCACGGTGATCTGGGGTACCTTCACGTCCATTACCTCGCGCCAGCCGGTGTCGCCGGTGAGGCGCGTCATCGCATCGGCTTCCTCGCCCGCGTTCACCGGCTGCAGGTGCACGATCAGGCGCAGGTATTTGGACGGTTTTACGGCCGTATGTCCGAACATCTCGCGCACGTTCAGCACGCCCAGGCCGCGCACTTCCAGCAGGTCGCGCAGCAGGTCGGGGCAGGTTCCGTCGATCACGTCCGGCGCGATCAGCGTGAATTCGGGCGCATCGTCGGCGACCAGCCTGTGTCCGCGCGAAACCAGTTCCAGCGCCAGCTCGCTCTTGCCGCTGCCGGACGCGCCGGTGATCATCACGCCGATCGAATACACCTCGAGGAACACGCCGTGCAGCGTGACCTGCCGCGCCAGCGCGCGGGCGAGGTGATACTGCAGGTAGGTCAGCACCTCGTGGCCGCGCTTGGCGGACACCCACAGCGGCGTTTCGGTTTCCTCGGCGGCCTCGCGCAGGTCGGCGGGGACGGCCTGGTCCTTGGTGACGATCAGCGCGACCGGCTGCTGCGCCACGATCTTCTGCACGGTTTCCCAGCGCTGCCGCGATTCCAGCCCGTCGAGATAGTTCAGTTCCTCGCTGCCGATGATCTGGATCTTGTTTGGGTAAATGATGTTGAGATAGCCGATCTCGGAAGGCCGGCGCGCGCCGACCTTGCCGGGCTCCAGCGCGCGCGACTCGCCGCGGCGGCCGTCGACCCAGCGCAGGGCCAGCCGTTCGTGGACGCTGTCGTACAACTCGCGCGCGCTGAGTCGATTCACGATGGGATCGCAAGCGGTGGTGGGCCTATTGTGCCAGCGCGGGAGGCGGCTTACTCCTCCCCCTTCAAGCGGGAGGCCGGGAGGGGATGGTGGGATCACACACCATCCCACCCAACCGTTGCCAGGCTCGGACTTCCTGTCCTCACCGAGCAACCCGCCCTCCGCTCCTGCTCCGGGCGCTCAGCGGCGCGCGAACCTTCGGTTCGCAAACGCGCCGCTTTGCCCTTGAAGGGGAGGGCTTTCAAGCTGCAATGCTAGGTTCCGTAACCCGCTTCCCCGTCGCGACGGCCTTCCATCAGTTTTTCCTTGTGCCGTCGAACTTGCGCGTCCAGCTTGTCGAACAGCGCATCGATCGCCGCATACATGTCACCTTCCACCGCGTTCGCATGCAGCATCTTGCCAGGCGCCGCCGAAAGCGTGCCTTCGGCCTTGTGCGCCAGCCGGCTTTTCTCCACTTCCAGCACGACATTGAGCGAAGTCAGATGATCGAAATGCCGCGCGAGGCGTTCGCGCTTGCTGTCGATGTAGTCGCGCAGGGCGGGGGTGACGTCGATCTGATGGCCGCTGATCTGGACTTGCATGGCTGATTCCTCAAGAGTGACGGGTGACACCACCGTTTTTCAGAGGCGGGCTCCTGCCTTTCCGGTAGTGCAGACATGGATGTCTGCTTTTTGATTTTCGCGATCAGGAAGATCGCAAGAATGGAGCGCAGACATGGATGTCTGCTTCTTGATCCTCGCGATCAGGGACGATCGCAAAAACGAGATGACCTCCTGCATCGCGTTCGGTGCGCAAGCGGCGTCGAAAACCTTCGCGCCTCTATTTCGCGCCTCTATCTTGCGATCAGCGATGTAAAGAGAAAGTTCCGTGCTTCACACAACGGACACTCTCATCCCGCCCTCTGACGCTCCGCAGAACTGGGAATGCGCAGCGCCTCACGGTATTTGGCGACGGTGCGGCGCGCGACCTGGATGCCGCGCTTGTTCAGCTCCGTGGTCAGCCCCTGGTCCGACAACGGCTTGCGCGGGTCTTCCTCGATGACGAGCTTGCGGATCATCGCCTGGATCGCGGTGGCCGATGCCGCGCCGCCATCGTCGGTGGCCACGCCCGAAGAAAAGAAATGCTTGAACTCGAACGTGCCGCGCGGCGTGTGCAGGTATTTGCGGGTGGTCACGCGCGAGATGGTGGATTCGTGCATGCCCAGTTCGTCGGCGACCTCGCGCAGCACCAGCGGCTTCATTGCCTCGGGGCCGTAGTCGAGGAACGCGCTCTGCGTGCGCACGATCGCCTGCGCCACGCGGAACAGCGTGTCGGCGCGCGCCTTCAGGCTCTTCATCAGCCAGCGCGCTTCCTGCAACTGGCCCCGCAGGTAGGCGGCGTCGTTGCGGCGCGCGCGCGAGATCAGGTCGCAGTAATGTTTGTTGATCGCAAGTCGCGGCTGGCAATTCGGCGACAGCGCCACGCGCCACCGTCCTTCGCTTTTCACCGCGTAGGCGTCCGGTGCGATGTATTCGGTCGGCGCCGGATCGAACGCGCTGCCGGGGTGCGGATCGAGGCCGCGGATCAGAGTGGCCGCGGACATCACTTCCTCGGGGTCGGCGTCCAGCTTGCGCGCGAGTTTCTGGAAATCGCGCTTGGCGAGCAGCTCCAGTTCGCCCGATACGATGCGCAGCGCCAGTTCGCGCGCTTCGGTGTTTTCATCGAGTTGTTGCAACTGCACGGCGAGGCAATCGCGCAGGTCGAGACTGGCGACGCCCGTCGGCTCGAAGCGCTGCACGCGATGGCGCACCGCTTCGATTTCTTCCAGTTGCGGATGTGGGCTCAAGCCGTTCACGGCGGCCTGCACCGATTCCAGCCCTTCGCGCAGATAGCCGTCCGGATCGATCGCATCGATGATCGCCGCGGCGATCGCGCGGTCGCGATCGGTGAAACGCGCGAGGTTCAGTTGCCACATCAGGTGCTCGCGCAGACCCTCGACCGCTGCATCCTGGTGCTCCGGCGCGTCGTCATCGTCGGCGTGCGAGCCGCTCGGCATCTCCAGCCCACCGCCCGGCGTGTGTTCGTCCCAGGAGTCGGCCTCGTAATCGGGCTCCGGTTCGGGCGCCGCTTCCTCGATGGAATCGGTGTCGCCGGATTCATCGGCTTCGCCGCGTTCGTCCGGGTTGTCGATCTCCAGCAGCGGATTGGTTTCCGCCAGCTCGCGCAGCTCGGTCTCCAGCTCGACCTGCGACAACTGCAACAGGCGGATGGCCTGCTGCAATTGCGGTGTCAGCGCGAGCTGTTGGTGGAGGCGGAGCTGGATGCCGGGCTTCATGCGGGGAGAACGGGACCTGCGTCGGTGCGGATTTTGCATCCTAACCGGGTCCCGTGTGAACGGATAGTTCGCACGTGAGGACTCCTTTCCGACTTTCTCGTCATTCCGGGGCCGTTCGCGCAGCGAACGGAACCCGGAATCTGCTCTTGTATCGATCTGGAAAAGGCAGATTCCGGGTTCCGCCGCTATGAAGCCGCGGCGGCCCCGGAATGATGTTGTTGTTTATCTTTCCCGAGTCCCGAGTCCCGAGCCCCGAGTCCCGAGTCCGAGTCCCGATCGATCACATCCGGAACTCGTGCCCCAAGTACACCTCGCGCACCTGCTCGTGCGCCAGGATTTCCGCGGGCGTGCCGCGCGCCAGCACCTTGCCTTCGTTGAGGATGTAGGCGTGCTCGCAGATGCCGAGCGCCTCGCGCACGTTGTGGTCGGTCAGCAGTACGCCGATGCCGCGGTCGCGCAGGTGCCGCACGATGCGCTGGATTTCGCCGACGGAAATAGGATCGACGCCGGCGAAGGGTTCGTCCAGCAGCATGAAACGCGGATTGGCCGCCAGCGCGCGCGCGATCTCCACGCGCCGCCGTTCGCCGCCCGAAAGACTGATGCCTTTCTGCCCGGCGATGTGCGAAACCTTCAATTCGTCCAGCAGCGATTCCAGTTCGCGCTGGCGCGCGTCGACATCCAGATCGTTGCGCAGTTCGAGTATCGCCAGCACGTTTTCCGCAACGGTGAGACGGCGGAAAACGGAAGGCTCCTGCGGCAGGTAACCGATGCCCAGCCGCGCGCGAGCGTGCATCGGCAGGCCGGTGATGTCCTGGCCGTCCAGCGTGATGCGTCCGCCATCGGCTTCGATCAGGCCGACCACCATGTAGAAACAGGTGGTCTTGCCGGCACCGTTGGGGCCGAGCAGGCCGACCACTTCGCCCTGTTTGATCTCGAAGGCGAAGTCGTGCACCACCTGGCGCGCACGGAAGCGCTTCTGGAGGCCGCGTGCGGCGAGCATCAGTGGGTGGAACTGGCGGCGGCGGGATGCAAGGACAAATCAAGCGCCGGCGCAGCGCTCGCCGGTTTTGCGGGTGCGCTGGTTGCGGGTTGCGCTGGAGCCGTCGCAGCGGATGACGCCGCGGCGGGTTTCTTCGCCGGCGCGGCCTTCTTTGTCGGCTGCAGAACCATATGCACCGGTCCACCCGACCCGCTGTTCGCTTCCATTTGCCCGCTATTGGAGTTGTACGTGATCTTGGCGGCGTGGGTTTCGCCCTGACCCTCGTGTATCACGACCGCGTCGCCCGTCAGCACGACCGTGCTGTCTGCGACGGTGTAGTCGATGGTGTTCGCCTGTCCATGCACCCAACTGCCATCGTCCATCTGCTGGCGCATGTGCGCCGGCCTGCCGGTCAGGACCGCATGTTCGAGCGCGTTGTCCTGATCAAAATTTCCGACGGCCTTGTCCCCGTCCAGATGCATGGTGCCCTGATCGATCCGCACGTTGCCCGTGAGCGTGGTGATTTCCTTGTCTTGACTGGTCAACGAATGCGCTGCATTGATCAGGATCTGCTGAGTGCTGTCCGACTGCTTGGCGCTCACGCCCGAGCACATAATGAGTGCGAGAGGAATTGCGAGTGCGCATGCACGCCGATCAATGCTTCTTTGTCTGCGGCGAAAAGGTACCGTGAACATCGGCGAGCATCTCCAGCGTGTGGGTGTTCAGGTCGGCCTTCATGCCGACGCCGCGCATCATAGAGCCAGGCTGCTGAATGATACTGGGTGCAGCGGATGCCATGCGTTTGTCCTGAGTCCAGACCGTTGCGTCCGCCGTATGCACTTCGGCAGCCTTGATTTTTCCGACCGCCGGCCGGTGCATGTCCACCTTGCCGATCAGCTTCACCAGTGAGTTGTCCGAGCTCACCCAGCCGTACTGCGACGTGCCGTGCCAGTCCGCGCCGTCGCTGCCGTAGATCGTGTAGACCGGCGCGTTGACGTACAGCGAATCGTCGCCTTCGCGGCGCGCGAGATATGGCGCGACCAGCCGGAATGAAGGCGTGCCGTCCTCGCCCAGCCCGTCCAGCGTGAAGTCGTTGAGCGTATAGCTCGAACGCGGTGGCCCGACCATTTCGTTCGGCTTCGGCGGCGGCTTCAGCCACTGGATCAGCAGCCAGGTGCCGACCGCGGCCAGCGCGAGCACGAAAGCGAGCGCGATACTGCGTCGATCCATCACGACCAGTGCTTCAATTCTTCTTCGACCTTGCCCTGCGCCAGCAGGATCAGATCGCACAGTTCGCGCACCGCACCGCGGCCGCCCTCCAACGTCGTGCACCAGTGCGCGCGCTCGATCACCCATGGATGCGCGTTCGCCACCGCGACCGCAAAACCGGCCACGCGCATCGGCGGGAGATCGGCGAGGTCGTCGCCGACGAATGCGGCCTGCTCCGGCGACAGTTCCGCGCCGTGCAGCAGATCCTCGAGGCAGGCGCGCTTGTCGAACTGGCCCTGATAGACGTGATCTATTCCCAGTTCCTCGGCACGCAGCGCGACCACATGGCTGATGCGCGCGCTGACCAGCGCGACGTCCACGCCGTGCGCCATCAGCCGCTTGAGGCCATGGCCGTCCTGCACGTGGAAAGCCTTCAGCTCGTGGCCGTCCTCGCCGTACAGCAATCGACCATCCGTCAGCGTGCCGTCCACGTCGAAGGCGACGAGCTTGATGCGCGAGGCGCGCTCCAGAATTTCAGGCGGGATGTTGGTGAGGTAGGCCATGAATGTAAGTGGTGAGTAGTGAGTGGTGAATGGTCGAAAGTCGCGAGCCTGAGTAAGTCTACTCACGACTCACAGCTCACAACTCACAACTCACGCAACTCAAACGACGCG
The DNA here is from genome assembly GCA_036503375.1 of Rhodanobacteraceae bacterium. Taxonomy (GTDB): domain Bacteria; phylum Pseudomonadota; class Gammaproteobacteria; order Xanthomonadales; family Rhodanobacteraceae; genus 66-474. The sequence continues at coordinate 9,871 of DASXWZ010000199.1, forward strand.
TGCGCGCATCAGATCGTGGATGTTCAGCGCACCGACCACGCGGTTGCCGTCGTCCACCACCAGCAGCGCGTGGATCTTGTAGGTATCCATCAACTGCGCGGCTTCCGCGGCCAGCTTGTCAGGCCCGATGCTCTTGGGCGTGCGCGTCATCAGTTGCGAAACGGGCGCGCCGCGCATGTCCACGCCATCGTCGTCCAGCGCGCGGCGCAAGTCGCCGTCGGTGAACACACCGAGCAGCCTCTGATCCTTGTCGACGATGCCGGTCATGCCCAGACCCTTGCGCGACATTTCCATCAGCGCTTCGGTGAGCGTGGCGTTCGCGTCCACTTTCGGGATCTTTTCGCCGGTGTGCATGATGTCCTCGATGCGCAGCAGCAGCCGGCGGCCGAGCGCGCCGGCCGGATGCGACAACGCAAAATCCTCGGCGGTGAAGCCGTGCGCTTCCAGCAGCGCGATCGCCAGCGCGTCGCCCATCACCAGCGCCGCCGTGGTGCTGGCGGTAGGCGCAAGGCCCAGCGGGCAGGCTTCGGCCGAGACGCTGACATCCAGATGCACGTCGCAGGAACGCGCCAGCGAAGACTCCGGACGACCGGTCATGGCGATCAGCGGAATGCCCTGGCGCTTGATCAGCGGCAGGATGGTCAAGAGTTCGTCGGTTTCGCCGGAATAGGACAACGCCAGCACCACGTCTTCGCGCGTGATCATGCCGAGGTCGCCATGGCTGGCTTCGCCCGGGTGCACGAAGAACGCGGGCGTTCCGGTGGACGCCAGCGTCGCTGCGATCTTGCGCGCGATGTGGCCCGACTTGCCCATGCCCGTGACGACCACGCGTCCCTCGCATTCCAGGATCAACCTGCAGGCGCGCACGAACTCGCCGTCGATGCGCGATTCCAGCGCGCGGATCGCGGCGGATTCGGTGGCTATTACCGTATGCGCGCTGCGTGCGAGCGTGTCGCTGGCGGGATGCGGATGCACTTCGGCGGGGACTCCGGCGATCAAGGCATTCATTGTCATATCCTGGCGTGACGCAAGATGATGGCTGTTTGTCGTATTAGTGCCACGATATTTCCGTTAAGATGCCCGGTTCGCATTCTAACGTGTTCCAACGCGCGGCCCCCGGACCGGATGACAAGGGCAAAGCGCGGTTCAGGCAGGTGGCTGTCATTCGTCCAGATGCTTTCGTTTCCATGGATGCCCAGACCCTCAAGCAACTGATCGAACAAGGCCTGCCCGGTGCAATTGCGCAGGTTTACGGCGCGGACGGCGTGCATTTCGAGGCACGCGTCACGGCTTCGGCGTTTGCCGGCAAACCGACCCTGGCGCGCCATCGCATGGTATACGCCACGCTGGGCGAACGGATGGGTGGCGAAATCCACGCACTGGCGTTGAAGACGATGACGCCGGAAGAAGCGGGGCTCGGGACCCGGGATCCGGCACCCGGAAAATCCTGATGGCGAAGATCGTCATATCCGGAGGTGTTCCCCTCAATGGCGAGGTCTGGATCTCCGGCGCCAAGAACGCCGTGCTGCCGATCCTCGCTGCCTGCCTGCTCGCCGACGAGCCGGTGACGATCGGCAACGTGCCGCACCTGCACGACGTCACCACCACCATGGAACTGCTCGGCCAGATGGGCGCGCAACTGGTGGTGGACGAGCGCATGAAGATCCACGTCGACCCGCGATCGACGGAGCGGTACTTCGCGCCGTACGAACTGGTGAAGACGATGCGCGCGTCGATCGTGGTGCTGGGCCCGCTGGTTGCGCGCTACGGACAGGCCGAAGTTTCGCTGCCTGGCGGCTGCGCCATCGGCTCGCGCCCGGTCGACCAGCACATCAAGGGTCTGCAAGCGCTGGGCGCCGACATCACGGTCGAGAACGGCTACATCAAGGCGCACGCGAAACGACTGAAGGGCGCGCGCATCGCGATGGATGTCGTCACGGTCACCGGCACCGAGAACATCATGATGGCAGCGGCGCTGGCGTCCGGAACCACAGTGATCGAAAACGCGGCGCAGGAACCGGAAGTGGTGGATCTCGCCAATTGCCTGATCGCGATGGGCGCGAAGATCGACGGTGCGGGCTCGGCGACGATGGTGATCGAAGGCGTGGAGCGCCTGCACGGCGCCGATTACGAGGTGTTGCCCGATCGCATCGAGACCGGCACTTTTCTCGTGGCGGGCGCGATCACCGGCGGACGTGTGCTAGCCAAGCGCGCGCGCCCCGACACGCTCGATGCGGTGCTGGCCAAACTCGAGGACGCCGGCGCGCACATCAATACCAATGGCGAGTCGATCGAACTGGACATGCGCGGCAACCGCCCGAAGGCTGTGGACATCACTACCGCGCCGTACCCGGCATTTCCCACCGACATGCAGGCGCAATTCACCGCGTTGAATTGCGTGGCCGAAGGCACCGGCGTGATCACCGAAACCGTTTTCGAAAACCGTTTCATGCACGTGCACGAGTTGCACCGGCTCGGCGCCGACATCAAGCTGGAGGGCAACACCGCCGTGATCCGCGGCGTGGAGGGCATGTCCGGCGCGCCGCTGATGGCGACCGACTTGCGCGCCTCGGCTTCACTCGTGCTGGCGGGGCTGGTCGCGAGCGGCGACACCACGGTCGATCGCATCTATCACATCGACCGCGGTTACGAGTGCATCGAGGAGAAACTCGGGATGCTGGGCGCGCAGATCAGAAGGTTGCCGAGTTGAGCGGTTGCAAAGCCGCTGCGCTCGTCAGCTTGCGCGCCGGCGGTGCGAGGATCGGGCCCGGTACATGAATGTACCGCTTTGCGGGCCAAGGAATCCTCATGTACTGACGTGTACACTCCGGTTCCCGCGCTCCGGCGACGCGCAACCCGCCTTCGCTCGCTACGCTTTGCAGTCCGCTCAACACCAAGTACGCAAGGTGCTTCAGCGCGCTTCGTAACTCTCCAGCTTCATCATCAGCTCGCCGCCGTCGTTCTGCGCGACCTGCACCGGCACCGGGTATTTCGACGCGAACCACGTCTCGAATCCACCGCTGCCCTTGCGCACGACGTGTGTGGCATCGAAATCGCCGACCGGTACCTGCACCCGCTGTTTGCCCTGCACGGCGTAGTGCTGCACCTCGACGTGATCGCGTACCGCCACGGGCAGGTCGAACTCCCGCTTGCCGTCGCGGAGCCCCGCCGCGATCGCCAATATCGCGGTGTGGCGCTCCATCGCGCCCGGCTGCGCCGCAAAACGGTGCTGGCCCTTGTCGTCCACGCTGATGGTGTCGGCGGACCAGTCGAAACGCACGTGGCGTTCCTTGTGCTTGATCGCCGCGTCCATCGCGTAGTCGTAAGCCAGGCCTTCGGGCGACGAATCCTTCCACCGGAACCTGGAAGTCTCCTGGATGTTTGCGCTCATCAGCGCGGCCAATCCCTCGGTGCCCTTGCTGGCAGTGGTGAACGTCCAGGCGTTGCCGCCGGACGATTGCAAGGTCATCGTCGCTTCGCCGATCGGCGCACCGTCCTTCGACAATTGATAGCGCGCGACGAAGGCGGGCAGCGGCGCGGCGAGCGCGCTGCCGGCGAACAGCAGCAAAAATGCGGTGAGGAAAAATCGGTGCAGAAGCAATTGGGTGTACCTGCAAATTTGGAAGCCGAACCGACAGCCCGATGCTTTTCAGACAGTGCGGCCAGGGATGGCCGCTTTTGGAGTCGCGTAAATTCCGGAGAGCAATTCCGGCGATCGGCAATCCTTCTCGGCGATCATGGACGATCGCAGAAAAGACACTGTGGCGCCGTTTTGCTGAACGAAAGCCTCACGCGTTGCGCAGGGTTCCATCCGGAGCGAGGCAAAGCGGTTCGCGCAGCGCAGCGCCATCGCAACGAACCGTGCCATCACGCAATTCCACGCGTCCGCGCGCGATCGCATCCACGCATGCGACGACCAGGCGATGTTCCCGCGCCAGCAGGCGCGTCGCGAGCGTTTCCTCGTCGTCACCGGCGTGGATCGGAATGCGCGCCTGCGCGATCACCGGTCCGCCGTCCAGTTCGGCGGTGACGAAGTGCACGCTGGCGCCATGCTCGGCATCGCGCGCGGCGATCGCTCTTCGATGCGTGTGCAGGCCGCGGTATTTGGGCAACAGCGAGGGATGGATGTTGATGATTCGGCCGTGCCACCGTTCGACTACGGCCGCATCGAGGATGCGCATGAAGCCGGCCAGCACGATCAGTTTCGCGCCGCTTTCCGCGACGCGCGCGAACAGCGCCTCGTCGAATTCGCGGCGGCTGGAAAAGATTTTCGGATTCAGCGCGAACGTCGGTATGCCGTGCGCTTCCGCATTGCGCAGCGCCGGCGCCTCGGCCTTGTCGCCCGCCACCAGCACGATATCGATCGGCAACATTCCGGCCGCGCGTGCGTCGATCAGCGCGGCAAGATTGCTACCGCGGCCGGAGGCGAGGACGGCGATTGGAAACAGCCGGGATTCGGGACTCGGGACTCGGGACTCGGGACTGCTCACGTGATTTCAACGCGCTTGTCACCATCGGCAGCAACTACTTCACCGATCACCCAACTCTGCAAACCTGCTTTCGACAAAGCAGTTGCTGCCCCTCTTGCGTCGTCGCGCGCGAGAATCACGGTGAAACCGATCCCGCAATTGAACGTGCGCCACATTTCATCATTGGGCACGTTGCCTTCGCGCTGCAGCCAGTCGAATACCGGCGGCAGTTTCCACGTCGACGAATCGAGCGCGATCCCCAGGCCGTCCGGCACCACGCGGATGATGTTTTCGGTCAAGCCGCCACCGGTGATGTGCGCCATTCCGTGAATGATCGGGACTCGGGACTCGGGACCCGGGACTCGGGAAGGGCCGCTGGCGCTAGCTTTCAGCACTTCGAGAACAGGTTTTACGTAAATCGTGGTGGGAGCCATCAGCGCATCGGCGAGTTTCAAGCCGCCGATGTCCTGATCGAACGGCGAACCCGCGCGCTCGACGATCTTGCGGATCAGCGAATAGCCGTTGGAATGCGGGCCGCTGGAGGCGACGCCGAGGATCACATCGCCCGCGCGAATTCCCGCACCGTCGATCAGTGCGGATTTCTCCACCGCGCCGACGCAGAATCCGGCCAGGTCGTATTCGCCCGCGGGATACATGTCCGGCATCTCGGCCGTTTCGCCGCCGATCAGCGCACAGCCGGCGAGTTCGCAACCGCGCGCGATGCCGCCGATCACGCTGACGGTGGTATCGACATCGAGTTTTCCGGTCGCGAAGTAGTCGAGGAAGAACAGAGGCTCGGCACCTTGCACCAGCACGTCGTTGACGCACATGCCGACCAGGTCGATGCCGATCGTGTCGTGGCGGCCCAACTGCTGCGCCAGTTTCAGCTTGGTTCCGACGCCGTCGGTCCCGGATACCAGCACCGGCTCACGGTATTTGTTGGAAAGATCGAACAGCGCGCCGAAACCACCCAGTCCGCCCATCACCTCGGGCCGGAAACTGCGCTGCACCAGCGGCTTGATGCGCTCGACCACCGCGTTGCCGGCGTCGATGTCCACGCCCGCGGCGCGATAGGTGAGCGGTTGCTTGTCGGACATGGGGCGCGGGCAATCCAAAGGAACCGAATGATAGACGGCGCAGTGACGATTGGGCAGACTTGGCGTGACCAATTATCCGTTCGCCCTGAGCGTAGGCCCGCAGGGCCGGAGTCGAAGGGCGTTTCGACTCCGCTCGCTGCGCGAGCTACGCTCAACGCGAACGGTCACTAGGAAGTCGCGATAATGCGAACGATTTTCGCCGCGCTGCTGGCTTTTTCGTTGCTTGTGGTCCAGGCGCGTGCGAATGAATCCGCGCCCGCGTCCGGCGGCTACTCGGCCACGGTGCCGGTGGCCGACACCACCGACGCTGCGCGCGACAAGGCGATAGCGGACGCATTCACGCAAGTCTTGAGCGGCCTCGCGCCCGGCACCACGCCGGGTGCGGACGTGCTGGCGCAGGCGTCGGGCTACGTGCGCAATTACAAGTACCAGCGCGCGCCGGGCGGCAGCGGCCTGCAGTTGCAGGTGGATTTCGACCCCGGCTCGATCCAGCACCTGCTGCAGCAGATCGGCGCCGCGGCCATGGCGGCGGCGAATGCGCCGGCTTCGGCGGGTTCCAACGGCGCGCCGGTGGCGGCGGGCGGCAGCGGCACGTGGTGGGTGGAGGGTGTCGGCAGCGCACAGGATTTCGCCACGCTGCTGGCCACGCTGCGCCAGTCGGATCAATTGCAGGATGTCACGCCGATCGCTGCGCAAGGCGACGGCGTGCTGCTGCAATTGTCATGGAGCGCGCCGCTGCCCGATGTGCTGAATGCGTTGACCGGCGGCGGCCATTTCAGCGCCGCGCCGGCGCATCCCGGAGCGGACGCTGCATTGCATTGGTCGCCCTGAACCGGTGAGAGACCTGTCGCCTCCCGTGAGCGACAACCTGCCAGCCACGCCGCTGCGGCACCTGCCGAACGCGATCACCTGCCTGCGCATCGCGCTGGTGATGCCGTTGATCGTGATGGTGCTGCGACAGCGTTACGCCGCGGCGCTGGTCATCGGTGCGGTGGCGGGATTATCCGATGGCGTCGACGGATTCCTGGCGCGACGATTCGGCTGGCGCAGTTCGCTCGGCGCGCTGCTCGATGCCGCGGCTGACAAACTGATGCTGGTCGGCGTGTATCTGGCGCTGGCCTGCGTCGGGCATATCGCATTTGCATTGGCCTGGCTGGTGCTGGCGCGCGACCTCATCATCGTGATCGGGGCGCTGCTGTTTCGCATCATCATCGGCAAGTTCGAGGCGAGCCCAAGCCTGTGGTCCAAGGCGACCACGCTCGCACAGATCCTGTTCGTGCTGTTGGTGCTGGGCGCGGCGTGTTTCGGCTGGCGCTGGTCGCCGCATCCGTATGCCTGGATCGTCGCGGTGTTGACGGTGATCAGCGGCGCCGATTACATCGTGCGCTGGAGTCTGCGTGCGCGTGACGCGCTTCGTGCGAGGAACTCGAAATGACCACCACGAGTGCCGTCGCACGGCGCTGGCAATGGCTGGCGATCGCGCTGGTGATCGGCGGCCTGATGTGGCTGCTGCGGCCGGTGCTGACGCCGTTCGTGATTGCGGCGATGCTGGCGTATCTGGGCGACCCGCTGGCCGATCGGCTGGAGCGCTGGCACTGCAATCGCACGCTCGCCACCAGCATCGTGTTCTTCGTGATCGTGCTGGTGCTGGCCGGCGCGCTGGTGTTGCTGATCCCCCTGATCCAGCGGCAGGTGGTGCATCTGATCGGCGCGCTGCCGGGATATGGCGCCTGGATCCAGGGCGTGATGCTGCCGTGGCTGCAGGAGCACCTGCATCTCTCGCCGAGCACCTTCAACGTCGAGAGCATCGTCGCCAACATCCGCAGCCACATCGGCACGGTCGGCAACGTCGCCGCGGTCGCGCTGGGATACGTCACGCGTTCCAGCCTGACGATCATCGGCTGGGTCACCTCGCTGGTACTGATTCCGGTGGTCACGTTCTATCTGCTGCGCGACTGGGACGTGATGGTCGCGAAGATCGACGACCTGCTGCCGCGCAACGTCGAGCCGACGATTCGGCGGCTGGCGCGCGAGTCGGATTCGGTGCTGGGTGCGTTCGTGCGCGGGCAGTTGCTGGTGATGATCGCGCTGGGCGTTTTCTACGGTGTCGCGCTGTGGGCGATCGGACTGGATGTCGGCCCGCTGATCGGCATGATCGCCGGGCTGGTCAGCTTCGTGCCGTACCTGGGTTTCATCACCGGCCTGTTCGCCAGCCTGATCGCGGCGCTGGTGCAGTACCACGACTGGCAACACGTCGCATTGGTGCTGCTGGTGTTCGGCATCGGCCAGGTGCTGGAAGGCTACGTGCTGGTGCCGCGGCTGGTCGGCGGCAAGATCGGCCTGCATCCGGTGGCGGTGATCTTCGCGGTGCTGGCGTTCGGGCAGTTGTTCGGATTCCTGGGTGTGCTGCTGGCGTTGCCGATTTCCTCGGTGCTGATGGTGCTGCTGCGCTACGCGCACGAGCGCTACACCGCCAGCGCGTTGTACGACGAACGTGCGGCGTCGGCGGCCGAGCACGCGCCGGTGGCGCTGGAACTGGAGCCGCCCGTCGCAGGCGATGACACGCACGACGATCATCCTCCGCCGGAATGAATAGAAAACCGTTCGCCCTGAGCGTAGCGCCGCAGGCGCGGAGTCGAAGGGCGTTTCGACTTCGCTCGCTTCGCTCAACGCGAACGGTAAGTAGTCTGGAATGAACGCGCGTCAATTGCCGCTTTCCCTGCGCTGGCCTTCGCACCAGCGCCTCGATGCATTCGTCGCGGGTGCGAACTCGCATACGCTGGAAGCCGTGCGCGCAGTGGCCGATGGACGCAGCGATGCATGGCTGTACCTGCATGGCCCGCGCGGCAGCGGCAAGACACACCTGCTGATCGGTGCTTGCCGTGTGGCGCTGGAAAGCGGCCGCACCGCACGTTATCTGCCGCTGGCTTCGCTGCACGAATCGCGCGCGGAAGCGATCGCCAGCTTCGGTGCGGAACGCGGCGAATTGTTGGCAATCGACGATGTGCAGACGATTGCGGGCGACGCAAACGCCGAGCGTGCACTGTTCGATCTCTACAATCGCGCACGCGATGCGCGGGCGACGTTGCTGTTCTCGGCATCCGCGTCGCCGAACCAGATCGGCCTGCAATTACCCGATCTGGTTTCGCGCTTCTCGGCCTGCACGCAGCACGTGCTGCAACCGCTGGACGAAGCCGGCCGCCGTGAAGTCCTGCGGATGCGCGCGCAGCAACGGGGTCTGGAAATCGATGACGCCGTGCTGGACTGGCTGTTCGCCCGCCAGCCGCGCGATCTCGCCGCGCTGATGGACCTGTTCGAACGCCTGGATCACGCCGCGCTGGCCGCGCAGCGCAGGATCACGATACCGTTTTTGCGGGAGATGCTGAAATGAGTGCGATTTGGGATCGGCTGAGGTTTGCGACCAGAGCTCCGATCTTCGTTGTTCTTATGTGCGCGCCGATCGCGTGTGAGGCTATCAGTCACAATGGCGAAACGGTTGCCGAGACGTTCCCGAACACCAAAACAGCAGCCTTGGTGCGTGCGGCCGAAAGCGGCAATGTCGAGAAGATGCAAGCCTTGGTGCAGGAAGGTGCGAACGTCAATGATGCCGGCAAGCAAGGCGTAACGCCGCTGGTTTGGGTCATGACCGATCACGATTACGCGGGGGTTGAGGCCTTACTGAAACTGGGCGCCGATCCAAACAAGAAGATCGCCAATCACAATTCGCCGATGTGGCTGGCGGCAGGGCGTGATGATCGAAAGATGCTTGCGTTGATGCTGAAATATCATGGCGATCCCAACATCATCGGAACCGGTTACGCCAGCGCGCTGGAAATCGCGGTGCGTCAGTTTTATGTGCACAACGTTGATCTGCTGGTCAAGAATGGCGCAGACATTAACCTTGTCGATCCTGCGGGCGATACGGCTGCAACATCGGCCGCCTCGGTAGGCCATTTCGACATTCTTGCCCACCTTTTGGAATTGGGTTACTCGCACAATCTGCAGGATCTTGCGGGGTGGGTCGAAGCAAGCAAGGTGAACGCACATGAGCAGCCCAACAAGGATCGCGTGATCACCATGTTACGCGCACGTGGTGTGCAGTACCCGGTTCAGCGTCGGCATGGGCATTCCCAAAGCTAACCAGCACGTAGTTGGGTGAGTGGTTTCTTGCGAACCCCAACAATGTCGTACATTCGAAGTTGGGCATCGCTGCGCTCAGCCCAACCTACTGGTTTTGTACAGCGCGCAACCGCGCATCCAGTTCCTGCAAACGCTGCGGGGTGCCGATATCGAACCAGGCACCGTGGTGCTGCTGCCAGCCGATCTGTTTTTTCGAAATCGCCGCGCGCAGCAGCGGGGTGATCGAAAAGCGCGGCGGGTTTTTCTGTGTGCAGGGTGCATCGCCGATCACCTTGCGCCAACCGTCCAGGAACTCCGGCCGATACACGCCGATGCCGGCGAAGGTGAGCGTGCGTCGCGCGCCGGGTGAATCGGCGAAGGGCAGCAATCGGCCGTCTTCCGAAAATCCGAAATCGCCCTGCGCGCGGTGCGGTGGATTGTCCACCAGCACCAGATGCGCCAAGCCTTGCGGTTCGCGCGGCAAGGATGCGAAATCGAAATCCGTCCAGATATCGCCGTTCACCGCGATAAAAGGTTCGCTGCCCAGCAGCGGCAGCGCGCGCAGCATGCCGCCGCCGGTTTCCAGCGCGGTTTCGCCTTCAAAGCTGTATTGGATGCGCACGCCGTGGCGCGAGCCGTCACCCAGCGCTTCGGGAAACTGCGCAGCCAGGTGCGAAGTATTGATCACCACTTCGCGCACGCCCGCACGCGCGAGGGCTTCCAGATGCCATTCGATCAGTCGCTTGCCGCCCGCGCTCAATAGTGGTTTGGGCGTGGTGTCGG